>PBVU01000083.1:0-8680 GCA_002728775.1 Verrucomicrobiales bacterium
AAATGAGTCGCCACACTCACTGCCTCTTGTCCCGTGGCCGCATCCAGAACGAGCAGGATTTCCTGCGGCTTCACCAGATCACGCAGCCGAACCAACTCCTGAACCAGTTCCTCATCCACCTGTAGCCGGCCGGCCGTATCAAAAATCAAGGTGTTCAAGTTTTGCGCCCGCGCCTCATCCAAGGCACCCCGCGCAATTTCCAGAACGTCCTTTTCGCCGCGACGCACGTAAACCGGCACATCCACCTGGCCACCCAACGTCTCCAGCTGATCCATCGCTGCCGGCCGGTAAACATCCGCCGCCACCAGCAGGGGTGAACGGCCTTGTTTCTTTAAAAGCCGCGCCAGCTTACCTGCGCTCGTCGTCTTACCCGCGCCGTGCAGTCCGCACAACATAAGGCAGCTCGGGTTGCCCCCCACCTCCAGCCGCGAATTGGCGGAGCCCAGCAGCCCCACCAGTTCATCATGGATGATTTTGATCACCTGCTGGCCCGGCGTCACCGACTGGATTACCTCTTCCCCCAGCGCCTTCTCCTTCACCCGCGCCAAGAACTCCTTGGCCACCTTGAAATTGACATCGGCTTCTAGCAACGCCAGTCGAACCTCGCGCAGGGCCTCACCGATGTTGTCCTCTGAAATCTTGCCCAGCCCGCGCAGATTGCGGAATGCCGACTGCAGTTTTTCCGACAGGGAATCAAACATGTGGGCCGATGATGCGCGTAGAGCAGGCGTTTGACAAGCGCCGCCCCTTCCTCTACGTTTTCCGGCCCCGTGGTAGGATACCGAAGCGGTCAAACGGGGCGGACTGTAAATCCGCTGGCTTAGCCTTCACAGGTTCGAATCCTGTTCCTACCACCATTTTTCTTTTTCGACCGGAAAATGTACCAGCCTGAAGTTGTAAACAACCGAGGTTTGCGCCGTGGGAGGGTTGGGCGCATGATTACCAGAAGTCCATGGGATGGCTCAAAAAATTAATGCGATCGGAACCGGAACAGAATCCGGAGCCGCCCGCTGTCACTCCCGATGAAGAAGCCCCCGTCCCCGAGGAATCGCCACAGGAAAACGCACCCAAGCCAGGCATGGAGAACGACGCCCGACCTCAGGACGCCGGCCCGCCACCACAGGTGGATCCTTTTTTAAAGGCGCTGGAGAAACACGGCAAGGACATCGCCGGGGCACTCCATGCCGTTTGCCGCCGGATGGATTACAACGATGATGCGAAGGTTTGCCTCGCGTATTTTAAATACAGTTTCAAGGTCTCCGACGAAGGCTTCGAGCGGTTGGCGGAAATTGAGTCCCTAGAAAAACTGGACATCACAGATACGGCCATCACCAACGAAGGCCTGAAGCACCTAGCCACGCTTCCCAAACTGCGGGACCTGATTGTCGACGTAACCGAGGTCGGGGATGACGGCTTGGAATGTCTCCGGGAAATCCAGACCCTGCGACGCCTCTCGCTTGCCGCCACCAAGGTCAGCGACATCGGCCTCAAACACTTAGCCGGCCTGACGCAACTGGAATCGTTAAATCTTTCCGGAACCAACATCACTCATCGCGGGCTGGTTCATCTCAAGGGCTTGTCCAAGCTCCGGCATCTCGACCTGAGCGAAAATGAAATTCGGGATGAAGGACTGGAGAACCTGAAGGACCTGTCGCGACTGGAGTTTCTCTCCTTCAACGACACCCGCGTTTCCGACCAAGGCATCCGCCACTTCAGTTCGTTCAAGGATTTAAAATACTTCAATGCAAAGCGTACTTTTGTTTCCGACAAACAGATCGCCAGGCTCATTGAGTTGATGCCTTTCTGCAAATTTAACAAGGACTAGCCGGCCAAACCCGCTTGCCTCGCGGTCGGCTCCCTTTTTATCATGGCGCGACACATCACCCCGCCCATGCAGCCATCGTGCCAAAAAATCGTTGATGCCATCTGGTTCAGAAACGCCATCTTGGGCGTCATCCTGCTCGCGGGCGTAGTGGTCGGCCTGCAAACCTATCCGTCCCTGCGCGAATCCCACGGAGATCTCCTCAGCGGACTGGACAAGGCCATTCTTGGTATATTTATAATTGAAATTATTATAAAAATGGGCGCCCATGGCCGCTTGCCGTGGAAGTATTTCTCCGATCCATGGAACGTGTTCGATTTTGCCATTGTTGCGGTGTGCCTGATTCCCTCTGAGTCTGGCAGCTTCGCGGCCGTTTTACGATTGGCCCGCGTGCTCCGCGTGTTGAGGCTCGTCACAGCCTTGCCCAAGCTTCAAATTCTGGTGGGGGCCGTTTTGCGCAGTATTCCGTCCATCGGCTACGTTTTTCTTCTGGCTGTTCTCCTTTTCTACATCTACGGGTGTATGGGAACATTCCTGTATTCGAAAAACGATCCCCTCCATTTCCGCAATCTCCAAACTTCCATGCTTTCACTTTACCGGATTGTGACCTTCGAAGCATGGACTGATATTCTCTACATCAACATGTACGGGAGCAACCATTTTGGCTACGATGAACAAGTTTATAAAACCCTCCAATCCGTCGGGATCACACGCGACATGATACGCTCCGAGGCTTCTCCATATGGGGCGGTCTTATATTTCGTTAGTTTCACCATTGCGGGCGCAATGATTTTGTTCAACCTGTTTGTAGGCGTGATGATTAATGGGATGGAGGAAGCAAAAAGAGAACAGGAAAAATCAGCAGCCGCAGAGGGCAACGAAACGGTCACCCAGAAAGATTTCGTGAAAATAGAAGAGAAACTAACGGAGTTGAGTGAAAAAATCGATGCGCTTTCTAACAAAAAACTTTGACCTGTTTCTTGTTGTTACTATATCGTTATAGTTGGTTTTTTGTGACTCCTTTTTCCTTTCCTCGTTTCATATGGACCAAAACGAGACTCAGATCGGAAGGGGAAATCCCGGAAATTCTGGACGCTTGGCCAACGGTTGCTGGCTTGTGCTTGGCCAATTTGGATCGCGCTTCATTTCTTAGACCTATAATTGCTTCGTAGTTGAGCCAATCAGGGATTTTCTTTTCCTCCATTGACTTGAAGCGAGCCACCTCCTGTTCTTGGCGCTCAACATATCCCGCATACTTGATGGTGATTTCCACCTGCTCAACCTCTTCGCTGGCCAGCGATTTATCGTGATCTGCCAAATCTGAATAGGAGATTTCCGGCCGCCGAAGAATCTGGGCCATGGACACAGCCCCAACATGGGTGGATTCAAGCCGATCGATTTCCAAATTGACGGTGTGTCTTTTTTCCTGAAATTTTTTGTATAATTCAGATTTGAGCAAACCTATATCGTTACCGATATCGCACAAACGCATATCACAATTATCTTGGCGAAGCATTAGTCTATATTCCGCACGGCTTGTGAACATCCGGTATGGCTCGTTGGTTCCCTTGGTGATCAAGTCGTCGATCAGGACTCCGATGTATGCCTGGTCCCTCTGGAGCACTACCTCGCCCTGTTTGAATACCTTACGCGCAGCGTTTATCCCTGCCATCAGCCCCTGCGCTCCGGCTTCTTCATATCCAGACGTTCCATTGATCTGCCCCGCCAAGAATAGATTTTCGCACGGCTTGGATTCCAAGGTCGGATTCAGCTGATGCGGAAAGGCAAAATCATATTCCACAGCATAAGCAGGCCTCAGAATTTCAGCCTTTTCACAGCCAGTAATTGTTTGAATTAAAGCAATTTGGACCTCAAAGGGAAGGCACGTCGACAACCCGTTAACATAGATTTCGTCTGTCGCAACCCCCTCAGGTTCAAGAAAGATTTGATGGCGCGGCTTGTCTTGGAACCTAACGATCTTATCCTCTATAGAAGGGCAGTATCTTGGCCCGACCCCTTCGATTTCACCTGAATACATGGGCGATTTATGGAGATTCTTCTGGATGATATCGGCCGTTTTATCATTCGTCCACGTAATCCAGCACTTCAATTGCCCGTTGATTTGATCCAGTACGGACCCTGGAAGAAATTCAGAAGCATTTTCACCAAGCTGGACTCTCGACAAGTTCTCTTGTTCCACGTGGAACAAATCCTCCTTCCAAAATGAAAATGATGGGGGAGGGAAGTCCCCCGGTTGATCCTCAGTTTTCGAAAAATCAATGGACCGCTTCAACAAGCGGGGGGGTGTTCCTGTTTTCAGGCGGCCAAGCTCAATTCCCAATTCTTTGAGGGATCCAGACAGCCCGGTAACTGCAGCCTCACCCGACCGGCCTCCTTTTTGCTTAGCATCCCCAACATGCATTAATCCCTGTAGAAATGTGCCCGTTGTCAAAATAACGGTTTTCCCGTGATAACGAACACCCAAATTGGTTTCGATTCCGAAGGCCTTTTGATTTTTGTGCAAAACCGATTCAGCTTGGCCTTGCTGTATGGTTAAATTTTTCTCCCGCTCACACACCCATTTCATCCGAAATTGATATGCCTTCTTGTCGCACTGTGCTCTAGGCGCCCATACAGCCGGCCCTTTGGCCTTGTTTAACATGCGAAACTGAAGTCCCGTCATATCCGTGCATTTCCCCATCTCGCCTCCCAGGGCATCTATTTCCCGGGCGAGGTGCCCCTTGGCCAATCCGCCTATCGCCGGGTTGCAGCTCATCTGGCCGATCGTGTCCACATTGGTTGTCAGCATAAGCGTTTGGCAACCCATCCGTGCCGCAGCCAAAGCAGCCTCAATGCCTGCGTGACCGGCCCCAACGACAATTACATCAAATTCCTTGGGGTAAATGAACATTAGGCCATCCCCGGAATCATCTCATCGCTTGCGGATGGAAGTGCATATTCCGCGTCATAGGGACCGCTTCCATCCTCTTTAACCAGTCTCCCATTCGCCGACAAATGTTCACAGATCTTAAAAATGGTCTCAATTTCCTCAACATTCTGTGTTTCCATTGCCAAGTCATCAACGGTCATTGCGTGCCCGCCTCGCCGCATTAAACAATCAATGACCTGTTTTTGAATTCCAATCACCGTTTCCGCCGCCTTTTTGCCAGCCTCAACCCCAGGCTGATGGTAGGCATTGACCCCGATCAGGCTCGCATAAAGTCCAACCGCTCTCTCATAAAGAGCTATCAAGACACCCACGTGGAACGGTGTAACTTCATCCACAGTGATTGTCATGGATTCCCTGCCATTTTCAAAAAGCGCTTTTCTGGTTCCCTGGAAAAATCCACTCAAATAATCTCCGGACGTTATCCAAGGATTCTCGACGTAAACCTCCTCCCCCGAGCGATCTCTCAAAACCTCAATAAAAGTGACAAAAAAATTGGGAGCCCCTTCGCGCAATTGCTGAATATACGCGTGTTGATCCGTAGATCCCTTGTTTCCGTATACGGCAATCCCCTGATTAACCACATTTCCCTCCAAATCCTTCTCCTTACCCAACGACTCCATAATTAACTGCTGCAAGTATCGTGAGAGTAACTCCAGACGATCTTTGTACGGCAAAATAACCATATCCTTCTCCCCCCGGCCGTGGGTTGCATGGTGCCAACCCACAGCCAAAAGCGCCGCCGGATTGGCCCCCAAGTCTTCCGTACGGGTAAGTGAGTCGCACTTTGATGCACCCTCCAAAATTCCGTCGATTTCAATCCCCTGCAGCGCAGCCGGCAACAATCCCACTACCGCAGTCTCACTCGTCCGGCCGCCCACCCAGTCCCACATTGGGAATCGCTTCAGCCAGCCTTCATCAATAGCAACTTTATCCAGTTGACTCCCTTCGCCCGTCACGGCCACTGAATGTTTCCCAAAATCCAACCCAGCCGCGTTATATGCATGTTTTGCTTCCAACATCCCATTTCTAGTTTCCTTGGTTCCCCCAGATTTTGATATAACGATAACAATTGTTTTTGACAACCTATCTCCGATTTTGCTAAATACTATATTGTTACCGTCAGGGTCTGTATTGTCAAAACAGTATAATTTAAGCCTATCTTTTGTGAAATTCCCCAAGGCGTGGCTGACGAATTGGGGCCCAAGTGCGGACCCGCCAATTCCGATTAAGAGCATGTTCTCAAACTCTCCACCTTCTCCCTGTATTTCCCCCGCGTGAACTGACTCCGCAAATGCTTTTATATCCTCCAGACATTCGTCGATGGATTTCTGAATTTCCTTATCGGGAGCCAATTGGCTATTGCGCAGCCAGTAATGTCCCACCATTCGGTTCTCATCCGGATTCGATATGGCTCCCTCCTCCAACTCGCGCATGTCCACAAACGCCTTTTGCATGGGCTTCGCCATGGATTCAAAATAGTCGTCGGCAAAATTCAGCCGGCTCAAGTCCAGTGCCAGGCCAATTTCAGGATGGTTGGAGCGCCGGCGCTTGAAGCGCTCCCACAATTCAAGTGGATCCTTTGTCATGGGTTGACGAAACCATAAGGGAGTCCCGTTCCTCAACAAAAGCTTTTTGCGAAACACAACAGGGAAATAATATCTATTTAGATAATTTCTGTCTACTTTTATGGGTTGCATTCGGTTTGACCCAGAAGTCATGAGCTGTTAACATGCTCGCATGGCGAATCTGGAACTGCGACTTGAGCTGTTGGCGCTGCTTTTGCGTGGCGCGGCGGTTGGGTCTCGGTAGTCGCCAGTGACTTTTGAAACCCCACCGTCGGCGCCGCCACGGTGGGGTTTTTTGTTTAACAACAAACAAACGGCGGGCCGGGAAAGTACAGACCATGAGCACGAATCGCGTGGTTATTTTTGACACTACGTTGCGCGACGGCGAGCAATGCCCCGGCGCCTCCATGAATCTTCGCGAGAAGCTCGCTGTGGCGCGCCAACTGGGCCACCTAAAGGTGGACGTGATTGAGGCCGGCTTTCCGGTCATCAGCGAGGGGGATTTTACCGCCGTACAAACCATTGCCCGCCAGGTCAAGGGGCCGCAAATTGCCGGCTTAGCCCGGTGCGTGCCCAAGGATATCGACGCCGCCGGGGCTGCTGTGAAACCTGCCGGCAAGCGCGGCCGCATTCATGTGTTCCTAGCCACCTCAAAGATTCACCGCGAGCACAAGCTCGGTAAGGCGCAGGACGCGATTTTAAGGCTAGCCGTTGAGGGCGTGAAACGCGCGCGTAAGTACGTGAAGGACATTGAGTTTTCCCCAGAGGATGCCTCCCGGACAGAGCCAGATTTTCTCGTGGAGATTTGCCGCGCTGCCGTTCAGGCGGGTGCCACCACGGTGAATATTCCTGACACCGTGGGCTGGGCTGTGCCCAACCAGTTTGGCGGACTCATTGCCCACCTGCATGATTCGGTGGAGGAGTTTCAAAGCGGCAAGGCGGTCATCAGTGTGCACTGCCACAATGACTTGGGGTTGGCGGTGGCCAACTCATTGGCGGCCGTGCAGGCAGGCGCCCGTCAGGTGGAGTGCACGGTCAATGGTATCGGTGAACGGGCCGGCAACGCCGCCATGGAGGAGGTGGTCATGGCGCTGAAAACGCGCAAGGATTTCTTCGGCCGCCTCACCTGCGGCGTGAAGACCAACGAAATCGTCAAGGCCAGCCGCATTGTGTCCGGCATGAGCGGGCTGAATGTGCAAAGGAGCAAGGCCATTGTCGGGGAGAACGCCTTTGCCCACTCCAGCGGCATTCACCAGGATGGCATTTTAAAGAAACGCGAGACGTATGAGATCATGGACCCGCGTGATGTCGGCTGGGGCCAGACAGAACTGCCACTAACCAAGCACAGCGGCCGGGCTGCGGTAGCGGCACGCCTGAAACATCTGGGTTTTAAAATGGACGACGCGGACGTAACGGCGATCTTCGCGCACTTTAAGGAAATCGGCGACAAGAAGAAGTTTGTCTACGACGATGACTTGGTGGCACTGGTTGAAGGGCATATCGCGGAGGTTCCGGAAACGTGGAGTCTGGATTATCTCAATGTCACCAGCGGCAATCAAACCGTGCCCACCGCCACGGTGCGCCTCACGAAACAGGCGCGGCGCAAAACGGATATCGCGGAGGACGCGGGGATTGGGGACGGCCCGGTGGACGCTGCGCTGAAGGCAATTGATCGCATCACAGAAACTCGCGGCAGGTTGATGGATTACTCCCTGCGCGCCGTTTCACAAGGCAAGGACGCGCTCGGCGAAGTAACGGTGAAGGTGGATTTTGGCGACGGGAAACTGGTCGCCGGGCGGGGTGCCAGCACGGACATTTTCGAGGCGAGCGCGCGTGCTTACCTGAACGCGGTCAACCGCCACCTGAATAATTCAAAGGCCCAGCCGCGCAAGCGCAGGCGTCAGCCGTAATCCGCCTAAACCAGCGAGCTCAAGCTGGAGCTATCCATCAGGGCACCAGTGTTGCTGGCGGCGAACTCGAAGGCCGTTTGCAGTGAGCCAATGCGGGCAAAGGCTTCTGCGTTGTTTCCCCCCGTAGCATTCAATTCACTGGAGAGATTGCTGGTGAACTTGTTGAAGGAGCCGGAAACCGCTTCATTCGTGGGCCGAGCCTGCATGGCCCTTTGGATTTCGTGATGCCAAGATACCTCAGGTGTGGAAGGAGCGGACGGACGGATCGCGGCGGGCTGCTGTTTTTGATAGGCATCAGCGGCGGCATGGCGCACAGCCTTTCGCGGCGGCGCGCTAATTTGCCGAAGCTGCAGATCCTGCAGTCGCAGCGCGCCATTTATGCCCATTTCACTCATAGCCAAGGACGGTTTGCGATTCGCTGGCCGGAGTGCGG
>PBVU01000084.1:0-6550 GCA_002728775.1 Verrucomicrobiales bacterium
CCAACTCATCCAGTTGCGCACCGGCGAACCGAGCCAAGTCGGCGGGGAAATCCAGCGCGGTCGTGACCGGCCAAACAAGGACATCCGCCCGCAGGCTGTCGATGGAAGTGGTGTGAATGGTTGTCTTCATATCTAATCTTGTTCCGCTTTCAGGGCTGCAATGGCATCCATCAAATTGCCGGAAATTTGCCGATAAATCCCGCGGCGACGATCCGGATTAGCCTCATTGGCCTCAGCGCGCAACTCTTCAAACTCCATTAACTCGCCGAATTTAACGGACACCCCGCAGGGCCGTGGGATAAGGTGCCGACGGCCAAAGGCTTCAAATGTCCCGAATACTCGCACAGGCAGCACGGGGGATTTTGACTTGGCGATCAGCAAGCCAATGCCGCCGCGGGCGGGCTGCTGGGTGCCGTCTGGGCTACGGGTGCCCTCGGGAAACATCATGATCGCCCGACCTTCCCGCAGCCGCTCGAGAATGGTTCGCAGTCCTTTGGCACTGCCGCCATCGCGATCCACGGGAATGCTGTTCCATGAGCGAAGGATGGCTCCGCCAATAGGGTTTTTAAATGCAGATTCCCGCGCCAGATAATGAATGACTCTCCGTGTGGAACAACCGACCAACGGGGGATCAATGTAACTAAGATGGTTGGCGGCCAATATGACGCCCCCCGTGCGTGGGACGCGTTCCTCATTGAACACACGACGACGATGATACAGGCCGGTGTAGATGCGGAAAAACCACCAGCCCGTGAAATAGCCTATACTGGCGCGCTCGGGCGGGGTTTTCATTTCTGGTCGCCCACCTTGCGGCGAATAGACCAGCGCACAAAGCCAGGAAACAGGTTCTTGATGAACTGGACGTAACGCAGTGTCCAAGGTACGTAGAGAGTCTGGCGGCGGCGGGCCATTGCATTCATGATGGCACCAGCACATTTATCAACATCAACGCCGCTGTCGCTGTGGCTGCGTTTGCGCTTACCCATGGGTTGCGCATCCGGGCCCAATGCATGGCGTCGCAACTCGGTGCCCCGAATCCAGTGCGGATAAATCTTCAGGAGATTCACTCCGGTGCCATCCAGCTCGTAGCGGAGGGCATCAATGAATCCCTCCAGCGCATGTTTGCTGGCCCCATATCCCGTGTGCAACGGCACACCCACCTTGGCTTGAATGGACGAAATGACCACCACCTGGCCGCGGCTTTGCTTGAGTGCGCTCAAGGCGGCATGAGTGCAATAGACGGCGCCAAGGTAATTGACCTCCAGCAGGCGACGGTAAAGGGAAAGATCCTCCACCTCCTCAAAGCGTGCCCACATACTCTGGCCTGCGTTCGCAATGAGATGATCCAGTCCGCCCCGTTCGCCAACCACCTGCTGTATGAATGCCCGGCAATCTTCCTCCTTCGTGACATCGCCCACGAATGTGAAAACGTCCCCACCGCACTCGCGCGCCGCGCTGTCCAAGCGATCCGCATCCCGGGCCATCAAGGCAAGGCGAGCACCTTGCTGGGCGAAATTGCGCGCCAACTGGAGCCCCAAGCCACTGGAGCCGCCGGTGATGGCAATGGTTTGGCCGGCGAAACTCATTGGCTGGAATCCACCAATTGACGAATGGCGTCTTCCCCCAGCCCCCAAGCATTCAGCGGATCCTTGGGCGGGATGATCTTTCCAGGGTTCATGATGCCATGCGGATCAAGGCCATCCTTGAGTGCCTGCACGGCCCGAATCCCGGTGGCCGAAATGTCCGCCTCCACCCACGGCAGATGCTCGGTGCCAACGGCGTGGTGATGCGACAAGGTGCCGCCGTTCTCCAGGAACGCGTCCTCGGCAGCCTTTTTCACATAAAGGTACTGCTCAACTTCCCGGCTCGGACGCTGGCGACAGCCAAATGTAAAGTAAAGGCTGGCTCCGGTATGGTAGCTGTGGCTGACATGGCAACCGCACCAAGGCGCGACGCCGGTGTCACGAATGGCCTGATTCACAGAAGCCATTCCATTCTCATGCAGCTTCAACAAATTGCTCCAAGTGGTGGCTGTCTCGCTGACATCCGCCATGATGTTTCGATCCATCACGTAATCACGAAGATGCGGAAAATCAAACTTGGCCTGGGCAAAGGACCGCCCCGGTTCCGCGCCCAAACACACGCCCCCACGCCGGCGATAGATGGCGGACACTTCACGACGGCGCATGTGAAAGCTATCGTAATCCCCCTCAAACTTGGTCACCATCAGGCAGCAACTTTTAAAGTCAATGCCCTTGATGTTGCCGATGTACCACTTGACCACTTTTCCAATGGCCTCCTTGAAACCGCTCTTGGGCGTCTTGAAGGCAAAGGAGAGCGCGGTCTTCTTGGGGTCATTCAGTCGAGTGACCGTGGGCATACAGTCCTGACGCTGGCACTCGTGAATGGCCTTCACGCCGCTTTCAAAATCTGGAAACAGCCAGCCATACCAATCCTCGTGCGTCGGCTTGCGGTGAACCTGCACCACCACCTCGGTAATGACCCCCAGAATGCCCTCACTGCCGATGCAAAGGTGCCGCACATCAATGCCATTGCTGCTCTTGGGTACCGTGCGAGTGGCGATTGTCCCCGTGGGAGTCACCATGCGCAGGCTGATGATCATGTCCTCGATTTTGCCGTAACGATCGCTCTGCATGCCGGCTGAGCGAGTGGCCGCCCAGCCTCCCAGTGTGCTGTGCAAGAAGGAATCTGGAAAATGACCAAGAGTAACGCCATGGCCAGCCAACTGGTCTTCAAGGTGCTGGCCATAAACCCCAGGCTGAACCCGGGCAATGAGGGAACGTTGATCCACTTCCAGCACCTCATGCATGCGACACATGTCGAGGCTGACCACCATCCGGCCACCCGAGTCACGTGGCTCCAAGCAACCGGCTATGTTTGAGCCGCCACCAAACGGGATCAGTACCACACCATGCTCATGGGCCGCCCGGACGAGGGTGACGACATCCTTCTCACTTTCCGGAAAAACCACAAAATCAGGCGCGTGCCGAACCTTGCCGTGGCGCAGCCGCCAGAGATCCCGAAAACTTTTCCCTGCCGCATGGATGAGCCGGGTTTTCTTATCCTCTACAATCTGGTCATCTTTCAAGGCTTCCTTGATGCCTTTTAAAAATTCTTCGTTTAGATTTTGTCGAGGCAACTCAACATCCTCGAAGGAAACGGGTTTGGTCCATTCAATTTCATCGACCTCCAGCTCACGCGCCAGATAGGGCCACAGCGCCGGCTTGTTGGAATCATCAAAGGTGACATCCTCGTAACCCCAACCCCACCACTTCATGTGTCGAATTTCAGTGGCCATGGTGGGTGTCGTGCAATTTCAGGATTCGTTCCGTCAGCGTGTTGGTGACATCGGTGTAGATCAATCGCCCGGCTTCCTCCGACTCCGCAATGCGGCCGGGATGAATGGCCTCGCCAAAATGCACGGTAATGCGGCGTGGCTTGGGCACCTTGCCAAACTTGGGCAGGGAATCGAAAGTACCGTGTACATAGGCGGGCACAATAGGGATGTCCAACTCCGTGGCGATCATCGCCGGGCCTTTCTTGAGAGGCGCAATCTCCCCATCAGTGGAACGAGTGCCTTCGGGATAAATGATGATGGCGCGCCCGCCGGGCCGCAGAAATTCGCGGCAGGCGGCCATGATCCGGGCTATGGTCTGCCGACTCGATTTGCGGTCCGCGGGAATGAGGTTCATCAGGAGCGGCAGCGAGTTCTTGCGTTTCTTGTTTTCAAAAAAGTAATCGCGCGCAGCCACCATCCCAAACTGGTTGAAATCCATTCCACTGGCGTACATGAGCGCAGCGCTATCCATGTGGCTGGAGTGGTTGCTGCAGACCATAAAGGGCGGCGAGGGAAGGTGCTCCCGGCCGTGGACCGTGAGTGGACACCAAAGGTTAAATAGTGCCGTACCGAAAAGCTCAAACACGCCATGAAACAGCCGAGCCTTGCCGCGAGGCGGCTCGCGCAGGTACGCAAATTCCTCCTCGAGGCCTGCGTCCCGCAGCAGTTCCTGGAACGCTGACACGCGTTTACCTTCCGAACTTGGCATGCGCGAGGGCAAACTCGTTGCTGACAATGGCCCCGGCCAGCGAAATTTCCAGTGCGAGCGCGGAGGCACAAATGATCTCCGCCAGTTTGCGTGCGCTCTTGTCCCCAGTGCAGCCCAGCATCTCCAGATGGCTGCGTTGCTGCGCCAGACGCGTGGCGCCGCCCACCGTGCCTACAGTGATCGATGGCATGCTAAGCGTGGCAAACAGGCTGTCGCCGTGCTTCTCGTAGGTGGCAATGCCCACACAGTTCTCAGCCACGCAAGCCACATCCTGGCCCAGTGCGAGATAGAGCGCGGCGAGCGCATTGGAGGTGTGCAGGTTCAAACCCACCACACCGGCCATCTGCGAGCCCAAATGCTTGTCGGTGATGCAGCGGACAATGTCATCCACTCCCACGCGCAACAGCTTGCGCAAGAGCCGGTCAGGGATTTTAAAACTGCAAATGACATGGTGGCCGCGCCCCTGCATGATCGTCTTGTGCGCGGGGTTTTTGTCACAGCAGAAATTGCTCTCCACCAGATAACGGAAGGGACTGCGCGCCTTGTAATGTTCCATGATCCAGCGGCAGGCGGAATCGGTGGCCATGGTCACCATGTTTTGGCCGGCGGCCTCGGCGGTGTCATAGATGAACTCCATCAGCACGCGGTTGTGAATGGGGTGCTTCTCAATGCGCAGAAGTTTGCCGTGCCGAGTAGTGCTCTCGGCGGCGGCGGTGATCTCCTTCACATGCGCGTCGATCCAAGGCAGGAAATCATACGCCTCATCCAGTGTCTCGAAGATAAACACCGGGCTGCGCGACAAGGCCTGTTTGATGTGCCGGCTGGTGATGCCGCCTGCCAAATAGGACAGGTAAAAACCCCGTGTCATCGAGAGTGACAGCGTCCCCTCGAGCGTGCAAAGCGGCACATAAAAGTCACCCTTCGCATAGCTGCCATCAATGCGCAGGGGGCCGGCGATGGACAACGGCAGTCCCACGTGCCCAATCTGATTTTCGCACAGCCCCTTGTAATTCTCGGGTTCCTCCAGCTTCAGGTCGCCCAGATTGAACCCCGTTTGAGCCGCCAGCCAATCCACTCGTTGCTGCATGTCCTCGGCGGCATAGCCGCGCGGAGGCGTCACCTTGCCGGAA
Organism: Verrucomicrobiales bacterium; assembly: GCA_002728775.1. GTDB lineage: Bacteria > Verrucomicrobiota > Verrucomicrobiia > Limisphaerales > UBA1100 > UBA6614. The sequence goes on from PBVU01000084.1 coordinate 5,198, forward strand.
GCCTCCCCGCCACTCCCCGCGCGTGCCGCAGTGCCGGCTTCCTGTTTTGAGTTTGTTTCCAAAGCATTCATCAACGTCAGGTTGGGAGCGTAGTTTCAGGGCGAAAACAGTCCAGCACAATCCCCCCTTGCCCAAATTATTCACACATAACGAGGATAACAGGTGCAAAACACCCAATTAATCCGCAAATCACCAAGGTATCCGACGGATTCACTCGCCGAGCACATGGGCCGTCAGTTTGCGGGAATGCCCCGCGTAACGATGTTCCCAGAGATAAACGCCCTGCCAAGTCCCCAAGGCAAGACGCCCGTTTGTGATGGGAATGCTAAGGTTGACCGACGTTAATACCGTCCGCACATGAGCGGGCATATCGTCTTTGCCCTCGTAATCGTGTTCGAACATCGGGTCGCCATCCGGACAAATGCGAGCCATAAAACGCTCCAAGTCACGCCGAACGCCGGGATCGGCATTTTCCTGAATCACCAGCGAGGCACTGGTGTGATGTAAATGCAACATAACCATTCCCGTGCCCACATCGGCCTCAGCCACCACATCCGCCACGCGGTCCGTGATATCGTGAAACTCCCGCCCGCGCGTGGAGATCGAAAATGCGCATTGGTGTTGCCTAAGCACAGCCGTTGTTTGCCCGTCGTCGGGGAAAAACGCAAGCCATCAAGGCCCGTTGCCGGGCAGGCAGGGGGGAGCTCACACCTGCCCGGCTTCAGGCCATCGGTAACTGGCCGCTTGTTCCGCCCCACGTTAACCAAGGAGCCAACAGGGCTCAAAGCGCCACGCCGAAAAGTAGGTTCGAGAACTCAACGCGGGCAGTTCCTCAAAGCGAAATCCCAGCACACGCTCTCGCCCGCCCCATTCAGGCAGGTAGTCCATGCCTACGATGGTGTAGACTCCGCCCACTTGAGGGACATGCGAAGTCCACTCCCAGATCGCCCCGGGGAACCGGTCGTCCAGGCAAATAACCTGTTGCCCACGATGCCACATGATCTCATCTCCACCCCAACCTGCCACAAGATGATGAATCCTGCTGAATTTGTTATCCACCTCTGGTGAAAAACGGGGACACAAAAAAGGCGGTCCGCTGACCGCCTTGAAAACCCATGATGCGACGAACGGCTAAATGCCCTTATCAATCATCAGCTTCAGTAAATCGCCCACGCGGTTGCTGTAGCCCCACTCGTTGTCGTACCAGCTCACCAGCTTGAAGAAGCGGTTGTTCAACTCCATGCCGGCGCCCTGGTCAAAGATGCTCGAGCTGGGGCAGTGGATGAAGTCCGTGCTCACCACGGCATCCTCGGTGTAGGCCAGCACGCCCTTGAGCGGGCCTTCGCTGGCGGC
>PBVU01000085.1:0-10924 GCA_002728775.1 Verrucomicrobiales bacterium
AGAGACAAGTAGAGCAAACGAGGAGGCTAAAATCAAAAGAGATCAATACGAAAAGCAACTTCAAGTATTCTCTGCGCAATTTCATCCTCGTGATGGGGAAACGCCAAGTCTTCGCCACCTAGGTGAAGATCAAAGGTGTCGCCTAGAAGTTTCATGCTCATGGCACTGCACTCAATATGCCAACCGGGGCGACCCTCGCCCCATGGGCTGGGCCAAAAGACATCGCCATCTGAAGGTGCCCGGGCCTTCCATAGTGCGAAATCGGCTACAGCATCCTTTTCATATTCGTCATCGCTGACCCGATCTCCCTGTCGCATCTCATCAAAATTGAGATTTACCAGACGGCCGTACTCACAGCCACAACCTTGATAGTTCTTGATCGAGAAATAGACCGAGCCATCCGGAGTACGGTAGGCGGTCCCCTTTTCAACCAGTCGCCCAATAAGGTTGATCATCCCGTCAATGTGCCCGGTGGCGCGCGGTTTGTGGTGAGGATCGAGACAGTTGAGCGTTTTTAAATCATCCAGAAATGCAGCCTCAAATTTTCCAGTATATTCCGCGAGGGGAATGCCGGTTTCATTTACCCGCCGGATGATCTTGTCCTCGACATCCGTGATGTTCATCACGTGGGTAACCTCGTGCCCAAGAGATTCCAACGTTCGCCGCACGAGGTCCGCGAAGACAAAGGTGCGGAAATTTCCAATGTGTGCAAAGTCATGGACCGTGGGACCGCAGCAATACATGCCAACGGGTCCGCTGGAATTCAGCGGCTCAAACGGCTCAATCTTGCGGGTGAGTGTGTTGAACAGTCTCAACGACATTTGCTGGCGAACGTTACCGGTGACGTGAACAAAGTTGAAGAGGAAAGGGAATAGACGCGGAAACAAAATATCAAGTGGGACAACGAATGTCTCACTATGTGGAGTATGGTTTGCGCAGACAAATCAACGGAACCAAGGAGGACATGATGATCAATACACAAATGGAACTCGACTTCGGAGGTAGGCAGTTGCATCGATCGGTGCAGCATCGGCGGCGGCGCCTACCCAACGCGAAATGGTGGTTTGGTCAGATCCGCCGGATCATCGCCGCGCCGGGTGATCATCCCAAGCCACGGCCGATTCAGTGTCGGCTGGCTTTGGCACCATCCCGATGACGCGAAGGCGGGCTGGGAACACCCTCCTCAAAATTCATTGGTGTTTGCAACCAGTCCGCCTTTCGCGTAGAAACCACGTCCCGCTTTCGCGGGATGATGAACCGAAAAATTGAAATTTATGACACCACTTTGCGTGATGGCACGCAGGGTGAAGGCGTGAGCTTTTCGGTGGCCGATAAACTTCGGATCGCCCAAAAGCTGGATGCCTTTGGTGTGCATTATGTGGAGGGCGGCTGGCCGGGAAGCAACCCGAAGGACATCGAATTCTTCAAGCAGGCCGCCAAACGAAAGTGGAAGAACGCCGAGATTGCGGCGTTTGGCTCCACGCGTCGGAAAAAAATCGCGGCGATGGATGATCCGCAGGTGAAACTGTTGCTTGATGCCAAAACACCGGTGGTGACGATCTTTGGCAAAACGTGGCTGTTGCACGTGAAGGAAGTGCTGCGCACGACCCCCAAGGAGAACATCGCGATGATTGCCGATACCATTGCTTTTCTCAAAAAGAACAAGCGCAAGGTGATCTATGATGCCGAGCATGCGCTCGATGGGTTTAAGGATGATCCCGAGTATGCCATGGCCACGTGGAAAGCGGCCGAGGAAGCCGGCGCGGATTTTGTGGTGTTGTGCGATACCAACGGCGGAACGCTGCCCAGTGAAGTGACAGAGATCACCGCGGCGGCGCGCCGGGAACTTTCCTGTCCGGTGGGGATTCATACTCACAACGACATCGGCTTGGCGGTGGCCAATGCCTTGGCTGCCGTGGAGCAGGGGGCCACACAGGTGCAGGGGACGATCAATGGTTATGGCGAGCGAACGGGGAACTGCAATCTAACCAGCGCCATTCCAAACATTGCCTTAAAGATGGGGCGTCGCTCGATGCCCAAGGGCCGCTTGAAAAAACTGCGTGATGTGTCGCGGTTTGTGGATGAGGTGGCCAACCTGATTCCGGATCGGCGTCAGCCGTGGGTGGGCGGCACGGCGTTTGCCCACAAGGGCGGTATGCATGTTAACGCCGTGCAAAAAGTGGCGCATAGTTTTGAGCACACGAACCCGGATGTGGTGGGGAACCAGCGCCGCATTTTGGTAAGCGACCTGGCCGGACGCAGCAACATTGTGATGAAGGCCCAGGAGATGGGCATTCGCATTGATAACGATGCGCCGCAGCTCAAGGACATCCTCGGGCGCGTCAAGGAGCAGGAGCATCTCGGCTACGATTACGAGGGAGCCGAAGGCTCGCTGGCGTTGCTGATTCGCAAGGCGCTTGGCCGTGTGGAGCCGGCGTTTCATCTGGAGGCCTATCATGTTTCGATGCGCGGCGATGCGCTGGAACATGTTTGCGAAGCCACGGTGAAGGTGCGCGTGGGCGATAAGACTGCCCATACCGTGGCTGACGGAGATGGCCCTGTGAACGCGCTCGACCAGGCACTGCGCAATGCGTTGCGCGGGTTTTATCCGGTGCTAAAGAAGGTGAAACTGACGGACTACAAGGTGCGTATTTTGAATTCCTCACGCGCCTCGGGCACGGCGGCCAAGACACGTGTGCTGATTGAATCCACCGATGGCAAGGAGCGTTGGTACACCGTGGGCGTGAACGAGAACATCATCGAAGCCAGCCTGCAGGCGTTGCTGGACAGCATTGAGTTTCGGTTGTTGAAGAAATAATCATGGCGGAGATTCCCAAGGCTTACGAACCGCAGGCGGTGGAAGACAAGTGGTATTCGTTCTGGGAAGAGAACGATTGTTTCACCGCGGATCCCGAGCGCGTGTCTGAACAGCGACCGGCTTATTCGATTGTCATCCCGCCGCCCAACGTCACGGGCGTGCTGCACATGGGCCATGTGTTGAACAACACCATTCAGGATCTGCTCGCCCGCAAGGCACGCATGGATGGCAAGGAGGTGTTGTGGCTGCCGGGCACGGATCACGCGGGCATTGCCACGCAAAGCGTGGTGGAGCGCAAGTTGATCAAGGAAGGCGTCATGCGTCATCGCGATGAACTGGGGCGCGATGCGCTACTCGAGCACATCTGGGAATGGAAAGAGAAGCACGGCGGCATCATCATTGAGCAGTTGAAAAAGCTCGGAGCGAGTTGCGACTGGTCACGCCTGCGTTTCACGATGGATGAGGAGTACACGAAATGTGTGCAGCGGGTGTTTGTGGATTTGTATGAGAAGGGTCTGATCTATCGCGGCAAGCGCATGGTGAATTGGTGCCCGAAATCGTTGACCGCCCTCTCGGATGAGGAGGTCATCATGAAAGAGCAAAACAGCCAGCTCTTTTATTTCAAGGTGCAGGTGGTGGAAGAACCGGGAACTTGGCTGGAGATTGCCACCACGCGCCCGGAGACGATCCCGGGCGACACGGCCATTGCGGTCAACCCGAAGGACCCGCGATATGGCAAGCTCATCGGCAAGCACGCTGTGCGGCCGTTGCCGGTGGAGAATCAGGCGCACCTGCCGATCGTGGCTGATGACCACATCGATATCGAATTTGGCACGGGCGTGCTGAAGGTGACGCCAGCGCACGACAAGGCAGACTTTGAGATCGGCCAGCGTGCCGGCGTGGAGGCCATTGAGGTGATCACGGCGGACGGGAAAATGAACGAACTTGCCGGCGCGGATTTGGCAGGATTGGACCGTTTCGAGGCCCGCAAAGCTGCCGCTGCCAAGCTTGAGGAAATGGGCGCACTGCTCAAGACGGAGGATTACAAAAATAACGTCGGCTTCAGTGAACGGGCCGATGTGCCAATCGAGCCACGCCTGTCCGAGCAGTGGTTCCTGAAATACCCGAGCCAGCAACAATCGCGCGACTGCGTGGCTAACGGGGACATGAAGTTTTACCCCGAACGTTGGTCCAAGACCTACGACTATTGGATGGGCGGCCTGCAGGACTGGTGTATCAGCCGCCAACTCTGGTGGGGGCACCGCATCCCTGTGTGGTATCGCGGTGAGGAAATCCACTGCGGCCTGGAGGCGCCCGAGGGCGAGGGTTGGGAACAAGACCCCGATGTGCTCGACACGTGGTGCAGATCATGGCTCTGGCCGTTCGCCACGATGGGTTGGCCGGAGGAAACCAACACGCTCAAGAAATTTTATCCCACCACCGATTTGGTTACCGGTCCGGACATCATTTTCTTCTGGGTCGCCCGGATGATCATGGCCGGCTACGAATGGCGCGGCGATCTGCCGTTCCGCAACGTCTATTTCACCGGCATCATCCGCGACAAGAAAGGGCGGAAGATGTCCAAGAGCCTTGGCAACTCGCCCGACCCGCTGGAGCTGATTGGCCAATATGGCGCCGATGCCCTGCGCTTTGGCACCATGCGCAGCGCACCGCAGGGGCTCGATGTGCTCTTTGATGAAAAGGACGTGGAGCTCGGCCGCAACTTTTGCAATAAACTGTGGAACGCCTGTCGCTTCCGGCAAATGCAGGGCGGTGAAACCGAGGGCGAGATCAATCCTGCGCTGCTTACCAGCGACGATAAATGGATTTTGCGCCGTCTTGATCAGGCGATTCGAGAGGTGACTGCCGCCTTCGAGGCCTACCGTTTCACCGATGCCACCGGCGCGTTATACCGTTTTTTCTGGAGCGAGTTTTGCGATTGGTACGTGGAAAGCTGCAAGGCAACTTTCTTTGGCAACGACCCCGCGCGCAAAGCCAACGTGCTGGCGGTGTTTGATTTCGTCATGGGCCACACCCTGCGCCTCTTCCATCCCTTCCTGCCGTTCATCACCGAGGAGCTCTGGTACGGCCTTGGCTACTCGCAGGACATGCCCGACGATCAAGGCGGCAAAACTATAATGACCGCGCACTGGCCGAAGGCGTTCGAGGATGATTTCAGGGAACACTACGCGCTGGACGACTCCATCGACGACCTCGTCGACGCCAAGCATGAGCTCGTCACCGCCGGCCGCAACCTACGCGCTATCGGCAATATTCCGTATGCCAAAAAAATCGATTACATCATCAAGCCCGCCGGCCAACTCGACCCGTATGAAGTCGAGGTTATCAAAAGCCTCCTGAATGCAGAGTCGTTGACCGCCGACGTCGACCACGCTCCGCGCAAGGGCACACCGACTGCTCGTTCTGCATTTGGCGAATTATATCTTCCGCTGGATGGATTGGTTGACGTGGAAGCGGAAAAGGGGCGGATTGGAAAACAGTTGGATAAGATTGAGAAAGAGATTGCCAAGTATGAGGGTAAACTTGAAAACAAGGATTACGTCGAGAAAGTCCCTCCGCATGTTCTTGAAGATGCGAAAACACGTCTGGCGGATTGCCGTGAAAAACGAGGGCAATTGCAGCAAGCGTTAGATTATCTCGCCGGAGCCTGAGTTATTCCAAGGGCATGGCCTACTTGTTCAAACTTCTGCTGAACCCGGTTGCGTTGGTCTGGTTGGTGTTGGTCGGGTTTTGCGGTTGGTGCATTTACAGGAGAAGAACGAAATTGGCCATTGGCAGTGGAGGGATGGTTGTTGTTCTCTATATTCTGGGAGCATCACCATTTTCCTCGTGGTTGCTGGGGAAGTTGGAACATCCATATATTCGTGAGGGTTGGAAAGGTTTGCCGGCGGCAGATGCCATCGTGGTGCTGGGAGGAGCTTTAGGCGCAGGGAAAATGAGAGAGCCGACGGGATTCAATGTAGGGTCTAATTTTGATCGTTTTCTTGCGGGAATTGAACTTGTGCATTTGGGTAAAGCTCCGAATTTAGTTTTGGGAGGCGGGAGCGCTAAAACTGGGGGGCGCATAAATACAGAGGCCGAGTTGCTTGAGCCATGGTTGAAGCGCCAGCAATTGAATGTGAAGATACTTGATCTTGGTGTTTGTGCCAACACGCGTGAAGAGGCTGGGCGAGTATTGGAATTGAAGGAAGAGTACGGCTGGAAGAGGATAATTCTGGTGACGTCGGCATGGCACATGCGGCGTGCCGAAGCTGTGTTCAGGTCGACGGGTGTTGGGATAATTCCTGTCGCCTGTGACTTTTCGGGTAGTCACCCCGGCGGTCAATCTCCGTTCTTTCAACGCTATTTGCCAGTTCCAGTGGGAGGGCGGCTTGAGCAGTTTCGTATGTATTTGCACGAAGAATTCGGCTGGTTGTACTACCGTTCTCGCGGATGGATAAAACCCGGGACGCTATGAAGCAAAGGGATTTATATCGCGCACACCAGGTGGCTCAGGAGACCGCGCGCAATGTCGGGGCATTTCTGAAAAGGCAGCTTCACGTCCGCAAGGATATCAATCACCAGTCAGCGTATGACATCAAGCTGGAGCTGGACGAGCGCAGCCAGCGCAAGATTGAGCGTGCTTTGCGCAGGGTTTTTCCAGAAATATCAATTTTGGGTGAGGAGGGAGTCGTTGGAGACCCCTCGGCGGACTGGCGTTGGGTCGTGGATCCGATTGATGGTACAGTCAACTTCAGTCGAGGGCTGCCGCATGCTTGCATTTCCATTGCCTTGCAGCGACGCAGGACTGACGCCAGTGGACATTGGGATGAATACAACACGATTCTTGGCGTGGTGTATGACCCGTTTCTCGATGAAATGTGGGTGGCTCGGTTGGGGCAAAGAGCCCGCCTTAATGGGCGGGTAATTTGTGTCAGCGACACGAGTCAACTGGAGAAATCCATTGTTTCAATCGGCTTCGCCAAAAGCCGGTCAACACTTCGTCGTAACATGCCAGTATTCATGCGGCTTTATCAAAGAGTGCTCAAAGTCAGGCTGCTGGGCAGCGCGGCTTTGGCGCTCACTTGGACAGCCGCGGGACGCCTAGATATTTACCGAGAGAACGGTATCCATCTTTGGGACATCGCCGCAGGGGGATTGATTCTCGAATGCGCGGGCGGAGAGTTTTGGAGGAAACCGCTAAACGGGCGGTACACATACGAACTGATAGCCAGCAATGGTCTGCTGCGAAAAAAGGTTCAGCGGCTGGTCTAGTGGCTACGCTTTTTTCGCGATCTTGGCCCATGTGTCGCGCAAGGGAACAATGCGGTTGAAGACGGGTTGGTTTGCTGAGCTGTCCGTTGGGTCCGCAAAAAAATACCCGTTGCGCTCGAATTGAAACCGTTCGCCCGCCTGGGCTTTAGCCAAGGCGGGCTCGACTTGGGCGGTGATGGTCTTCAGCGAATCGGGGTTGATGTGATCGAGGAAATTTCCCTCCGCATCTGGTTCGGACTGGGTGAAAAGTCGGTCATATAAGCGCACCTCGGCAGCGACAGCCTGCTCGGCGTTAACCCAATGGATAGTGCCCTTGACCTTTCGTCCGTCGGGTGAATGGCCACCACGCGTCTCGGGATCATAAGTGCAGCGCAATTGGGTGATGTTTCCATCTGCATCTTTCTCAAAGTCTGTGCAGGTAATGAAGTAGGCGTATCGCAGCCGTACTTCCCGGCCGGGGCCAAGGCGGAAAAACTTCTTGGGCGGATCCTCCATGAAATCGGTTCGCTCAATATATAGCCGCCGAGAAAAAGGCACTTTGCGGGTTCCGGCCTTTTCGTTCTCAGGGTTATTGACAGCATCCAATTCTTCAACCGTATCCTCCGGATAATTTTCAATAATTACCTCAATGGGGTCGAGTATGGCGCAGCGGCGCTCTGCGGTTTGGTTTAATTCCTCGCGAATGCTGTTCTCCAATAGCGTGATATCCGAGAGTGAATTATATTTGGTCACGCCCAAGTTCCGGCAAAAATTACGAATGGACGCGGGGGTATATCCTCGCCGGCGGAGACCCGCGATTGTCCACATGCGCGGGTCATCCCACCCGGCAACATGGCCTTCCTGCACCAGTTGGATGAGTTTGCGTTTGCTCATTACTGTGTAGGTCAGGTTGAGACGGGCAAACTCATGCTGGTGTGGCCGTGGCTGTGGCACAGGCAATGACTCCAACGCCCAGTCGTAAAGCGGCCGGTGTACCTCGAATTCCAGCGTGCAAATCGAGTGTGAAATTCCTTCGATGCTGTCGGAAAGGCAATGGGTGAAGTCGTACATCGGGTAGATGCACCATTTGTCGCCGGCATGATGATGCTCCTCATGACGGATGCGGTAGAGCACGGGGTCGCGCAGATGCAGGTTGGGCGAGGCCATGTCGATCTTCGCGCGCAGCGTCTTTTCCCCGTCGGCAAACTCACCCGCCCGCATGCGCTCGAATAACTCTAGGTTTTCCTCCACGCTCCGGTTCCGGCCGGGACTTTCCCGGCCGGGCTTCTCGGGCACACCGCGGTAGGCCTCCCAATCTTCCGCCTTCAAGTCGCACACGTAGGCCCTGCCATCCTGAATCAGCTGAACAGCGTAACCATGAAGCTGTTCGAAATAATCCGAGGCAAAATAGACCTTGGGCGCAAGGACTTGATCGGCCCAACCATCAATCAACCAACGAACGTCTTCCTGAATAGACTCGACATATTCGGTGTCTTCCTTGACCGGGTTGGTGTCGTCAAATCGAAGGTTGCACACGCCATTGTTCTCGAGGGCGATGCCAAAATTCAGGCAGATGGATTTTGCGTGCCCAATGTGCAGGCAACCATTTGGCTCCGGCGGAAAACGTGTGACCACTTGGTCATATTTCCCGTTCGCCATGTCTGCCGTCACAAGGTCGCGGATAAAATCCCGCGGGGCGTTATTGGTGAATTCGCTGCTCATGCCTCCGGACGCTTCATCGGACAAATCCTTCTCGCCGTCAATCATTTCCATTCGCTTTGACTTTTCACAGCCGCCTTTCTAACGTCCCGGGAAATGGCGGATGCATTGATCGAAGCACTCTCCGAGAACAACGGCGACATGGTTGTTGCACTGAAGTCTATAGTCTCCGCTGAGGTCCGGGTCGTGTTGGAGGGTGGCGATGTTGTCGGCCTCAATCTCGATGACACCAAGGTTTCCGACGAGGCCTTAGCCCAGCTTCATGGGTTGGCCAAGCTGCGCTGGATTGGTCTTGTGCGCACGGAAGTGACGGCTGATGGAGTGGAAGCACTTCGCAAGGCACTGCCCGACTGTACCGTGTTGGCTGATTTGCCAAAATGAAGACGCGCAATAAACACCGCCGCGGCGTCACTATTCTGGAGTTGATGCTTGTCGTGGCCATCATCGGTATCTTGATGAGCATGATGTTGCCTGTCTTTGCCAAGGCGCTTCGTAAGGCTCGCAATGTGGGCCATGAGAATCCGAATGACCCCAATGGACCGCGAATTGCTCCATCCTCTGTCAAGCCAGGGCAATGGGACCGCGACTGATTGCAGTTGCGAATCGGGTCATTTTGGATTATCCCTCGGAAACCGCGCGCGTAGCTCAATTGGATAGAGCGCTGGCCTCCGGAGCCAGAGGTTGTGGGTTCGACCCCCGCCGCGCGTACCAGCTTTTGGCTTTTCTTTTTCCCGCCGCCGACTAGAGTGCGCGGCCAATCTGTCAGGAATACATTTAAAGATATTTTAATCATGGGAGCAGACACATCCTCGGGAGTGCAGGCGGTCGATGCGCCGCCGTTGAAACCACTGGCCATCCCCGCGCGGCTGGCCGACACGCCGGCGGGGCCGCCGAAATATGCCGTCATGGTCAAGGATGCCGCGGGTGCCGAGGTGGCGGTGGCCGACCCCAACGCGACGCGGTCGGCAGTGGCGTTGATGAACATTCACGCGGTCACCGGCGGCGCGGCGTGCCACTGGGGTGGGCCGGCAGCATTCGCGGAAATCATGGCGGCGGCGCACGCGCTGATGTTCGCCACCGAGGGCCGGCCGTGGCACGAGGCGTTTAATTTCGTCAACGACGCGGGCCACACCGAGAACGGCGTCTATGCGCTCCGGGCCAATTATGGATTTGACGGGATGACGTACGAGGCGCTGCGGGGCTTCCGCGGCATCGAGAGCAAGCTGACGGGGCACGGCGAGAGCCATCTGAATCCCGAGGGCATTCTCATCAGCAACGGGCCGCTGGGCTCGGGCCTGCCGCAGGCGCAGGGGCTGGCCATCGGCGACCACGTGGCGGGCAACGACCGCGTGACGCTCTGCACGATTTCCGACGGCGGCATGATGGAGGGCGAGGCGAAGGAGTCGCTGGCGGCCATTCCCGGGCTGGCGGCGAAGGGCCGGGTGAACCCGTTCGTGCTGGTGCTCTCGGACAATGACACGAAGCTTTCCGGCCGCATCACGGCCGACAGTTTCTCCATGCAGCCGAGCTTTGCGGCGCTGGATGATCTAGGTTGGAAGGTCGTGCGAGTGGAGGACGGGCATGATTTGCAGGCGGTGTATCTCGCGCTGGAGCAGGCGATTGCCGACACGCGCGCGGATGCGTCCCGGCCGGTGTGCCTGTGGGTGAAGACGATCAAGGGCAAGGGCATAGCCGCGACGGAGGAGAATGCGTCCGGCGGCCACGGTTTCCCGCTGGGCAACGCGGAGAAAATTGTCGAGTGGATGACGGAGATTTATGGCGGCGACGCGCCCGTCGAGTTTTCCGACTGGGCACAGGAACTGCACGACGCGTGGGCCGCGAAGGAGGCGGCGAAGGCCGACGCGCCCGCGGGCGATGGGCCGGCGGTTAAAAAGAGCAAGGTGCAGGCCGGCCTTGCGAAGGCGGCGATCCAGGCGGCGGAGGAGGGGATTCCGGTTTACTCCGTGTCGTCGGACGTGCAGGGCTCAACGGGCATCAGCGCGTTTCAGAAAGCGTGCCCGGAGCGGTTCATCGAGGTGGGCATCGCCGAGGCGAACATGGTCAGCACCGGCGTGGGCCTGAGCAAGGTGGGGCTGGTGCCCATCGTGGACACGTTCGGGCAATTCGGTGTCA
>PBVU01000086.1:0-20127 GCA_002728775.1 Verrucomicrobiales bacterium
CTCATGAGCGGAACCGATCTCATCCAGCAAATCGCCCACCGACAATTTCTCATCGTAGTGCGTGCTGACAAGTCCCTCGATTTGCTTGGGGTCCGCAATCCGAATTTGGATGGGCCGGTTAAGCTGATAGGAAATCTCGTCAATGGTCGTCGGATTCAGTGGGTCGGTCAGGACGATATGCAGCACATCTCCCGCAACCCCCACCGGCAGGCACATGTAAAGCTTGGCCAAACTTTCCGGCATGGTACCAATCAGTGCCTCGTTGAAATCTATTTCCGTAAGATCGATGACATCGGTGCCAAGAAAGTCCGCAATCAACTCCAATTGCTCCGCAGTTCCCAGGATGCCCTCATCGGACAGCACCTTCTGCACAGAAGCACCGGAAAGATTGTGCTCGCCTTGCACCTTCTCCAAATCGGAAAAGTCCGCAAGACCCTGTTCCTGAATCAGCACCAGCAACGGATGAGTGATGGTATCCATGCCTTATGCCGCGCCCTGCGCCTCCTGTTCCTCCTCCGCCAGCAGGGCCTGTTGCTCATCATACTCCTTCAACCGTTGTAACATGCCCTGATAATCCTGTGACTTATCGACGCAATCCTCACGCGAGACAATCCCCTGCGTGTAACGCTGGAACAGCCCCTCATCCAATGTGATCATGCCATACTTGGTGCCAGTCTGTTGGTCGGACGGAATGCGGAATGTCTTGTTGTCACGTATCAGCGCGCCAATTGAGGGCGTGTTCACAAGAATGTCATGGATGGCCACGCGCCCCTTGGGAAGGCGCTTGCACAAAATCTGGGAGATAACCGCCTGCAACACGGTGGAAAGCTGGATACGAATGGTCTCCTGCTGCTGCATGGGGAATGCGTTTACAATACGATCGATGGTCTTCGCCGCACCGGTGGTGTGCAGCGTACCAAAAACCAAGTGACCCGTCTCAGCCGCACTGACTGCCATTTCGATGGTCTCCAAGTCACGAAGCTCACCCACCAGGATCACTTCCGGATCCTGCCGGAGCGCGCGCCGGAGCGCCTCTGCAAAACTGGGGACATCCACATGCACCTCACGCTGAGTGGTGATCCCCGTCTTGTGAGGATGATAAAACTCGATGGGATCCTCAATCGTAATGATGTGTGCCTCGTCGTTGGTCTCATTGATAATGTTGATCAACGAGGCCAGCGTGGTGGACTTGCCGGATCCTGTCGGTCCCGTGACAAGAATCATGCCACGCGGAGTGGACAAAAGCCGATCCACCAAAGTGGGATCCAAGCCAATCTGCTCAATCGTCAACAGGTCATTGGGAATCTGGCGAAGCACCAAGGCCATGTTACCGCGCTCCTTGAAAGCTGAAACACGAAAGCGGGCTTTTTCACCAAACGCAAAGCCAAAATCCGCACCGCCCTTGGTGCGAAGCTGCTGGATATGATCATCGGAAGCGATGGACTTCACGAGCAACTCCACATCCTCCGGCTCACAAGGCGGGCCGGAGACGCGCTTTAGCGTGCCGCTTTCGCGATAAGCCGGCGGAATCCCAACACGCACATGCAAATCCGCACTGCCGGTGTCAACCATCAGGTTCAACAAGTCCGGCATGGTGTAAATTGATTCCTTCTTTGGCATTGCTTCCCTTTTAAATCGTTAGTGTTTTTCGTCACCAGCCGTTGTGCGCAGCACTTCCTTGGAGGAGGTCATGCCGCTCAAAACCTTGCGCACGCCATCCATCCGCAATGTATGCATGCCCTGCTTCACGGCGTTCTCACGAAGCTCCGCGGTGCTTGCGCCGTCAATAATCATTCGCTGATCGCTTTCCTTCAACTCGTACACCTCAAAAATTCCCATCCGCCCCTTGTAGCCTGAATCGTCACAGGTTTTGCATCCAGCGCCCTGCATAAAGGTAGCCGTCTCGCACTGTTCGGGTGTGATTTCCAGCGCCTCAAGTTCTCCTTGTGAAGGTTCATGCGGCCCAATGCACTTGCCGCAAAACCGGCGAACCAAGCGTTGCGCCATTACGCAACGCGTCGCGGCCGACACGAGGAAGGGCTTGATGCCCAGGTCAATCATACGAGTAATCGCACCAGGCGCATCATTGGTGTGCAGGGTTGAAAAGACAAAGTGACCGGTGAGTGAGGCATTGACCGCAATGGTGCCGGTCTCCGCATCACGAATCTCCCCAAGCATGATGATGTTCGGTGCCTGACGGAGCATGGCTCGCAACGCGGCGGAAAAGGTCATGCCCGCGGCGTTGTTGACCTGAACCTGATTGATGCCACTCAGCATATACTCCACCGGATCTTCCACGGTGATGATCTTTTTCTGCGGGGTATTCAGGAGGTTTAAACAAGAGTAAAGCGTGGTGGTCTTTCCGGAACCGGTGGGGCCCGTGACCAGCAGAATGCCATCGGGCATCTGCGCGGAACGCTCAAAAATTTCCTGATCCTCCCGCATGAAGCCCAACTGGTCCAAGCCGAGATTCAAGCCACCCTTGTCAAGAATACGCATGACAATGCTTTCACCAAACGCGGTGGGGAGACAGTTCACGCGAAAGTCGATGACCTTGTCATTGATGACCTGCTGCATGCGGCCGTCCTGTGGCACGCGTTTTTCGCCAATGTCCATGTCGGACAAAATTTTCAACCGGCTGATGATCGACCCGTGCAGGCGCTGCGGCAGCACGTGCCCAATCCGGTTCACGCCATCCACTCTGTAGCGAATACGAAAACTGGTTTCAAATGGCTCAACATGAATATCCGAACAATCCAAGTTGTAGCCGTCATCCACAATCTTCTCGACCAATTTGACCAACGGCGAGTCATCCTCCTGAATTTCCGCTTGGGCCTCCTGCTCACTTTTCTCCTCGGCCTCCGCCTCCTCAATATCGACTTGGGTTTGTGAAAGTTCCTGAACAACCCGTTCCACCGCCTCGCCCGTACCCCCGTAAAACCGTTCCAAGCCAGCGACGATATCCTCATCGGAAGCCACCACTTTGTTGAAATAGGAAACCCCGAGCATCCGCTCCAAGCCATCGATGATTTCCAAGTCACCTGGATCCGAAAGAGCGATCGTCAACACGCCTTCGTCCACCGCCACTGGCACGACTTGGAATCGCCGGGCAATGTGACGCGGAAGAGCCTCGACTAACTCATCATTCGGCATGACCCCCCCGAGGTCCACCACCTGCAGCCCAAACTGCATTGCCCGCGCGCGAACGATGTCGGAGGGCTTGATGATTTTTTGATCCAGAAGCGTATCAACCACCCCAGCCTGTTCGCTTTCCGCAAAAGCACGCACCTGATCGAGTTGATCGTTGCCAACCAACCCCATGTCACACAGCGTGTCTACCAAGTAATCGTCCTTAACAGGCATGGGCGTTCCCGTCCGTCCCCGAAGTTACATCCGCCCCCCACTCCAAGTCAAATCGACCCGCACACGAAAAAGGCGGAGCCAGACGGCTCCGCCCAAAAACATGACCGGAAAACTAATCTTCCAGCTCCTCAACCCAAATATTACGAAAGCGCATTGGGTTGCCGTGATCCTGAAGGCCAATCGACCCCGGACCATGTTTCCGGTATTTTTTAACGCTTTTGTGCCCCGTGGGGCCGATCATTTCCCGCTTGTCGTGCACTTTCACTCCATTATGAAAAACCGTCACCGTTGCCGGCCGCAAAACCTTGCCGTCATCCCCAAATTTGGGAATCCGAAACTCAATGTCATAAGTCTGCCATTCACCCGGGGGGCGGCAGGCATTCAGATCCGGCGGAAACTGGCCGTAAAGCGCCGCACATTGGCCGTCCGCGTAGGAGATATTATTGTAGGAATCAAGCACCTGCACCTCGTACTGGCCGCAGAAGAAAAGTCCACTATTGCCACGGCCCTGGCTGCTGCCCACCACTTTGGCCGGAGTGGCGAACTCCAAGTGAATTTTCACGGAGCCAAACTTCTTCTTCGTGGACAATTGCCCCCCCCCGCGCGTCACCTCCATATATCCATTTTCCACCTTCCAGCGGTTGTGGTTCCATTGGCTCGTATCCTTTCCATTAAACAACACGATGCCCCCCTTGGGTGGCTTCAGCCCCAGAGTTTTGGACGGCCCCACCTTTACCACCTTGGGCCTCGGCCGGTTCGCGTCATGCACACGCCATTTCTGGCCGGGGATCATTGGTGTATTCGTGTAGCCTGGGAGTTTTTTATCCGCGGCACCCGTTTCCGGGGCAAGAATCGCGATCGTAACAAAGAGGGAAGATAAAATGGTTTTTTTCATGAGCCTTGTGGTTCGGACGCAGACTAGAAGCCTCCTTGAACCCCCGCAAGCAAACTTTCGCTTGGCCCCGTCCCTCTCGCCCGCTAAAAGCCCCTCGTGCCGCGCCAATCCATTCTCCAAGTCCGGAACCTCCGTTTGGAACGCGAGAACATTATCATTCTTGATGGCATCAACTGGTGTATTCAAAAAGGACAACACTGGGCCATCCTCGGGCCCAACGGATCCGGCAAGACCACCCTCCTCTCCACTCTCACCGGCTACACCGCTCCGACTGCGGGCGACATTCAACTACTGGGCAAAACCTACGGCGAAAGCCACTGGCCCGAACTGCGCAAAAAAATTGGCATCGTAAGCAGCACGTTGAACAAACTCATGCCTCACGACGAACCCGCCTTGGAGACCATCATCAGCGGCAAATATGCCATGATTGACCTTTGGCAAAAACCCACCGCGAACGACAAGCGCCAAGCCCGAACCATCCTAAAAAAAATCGAATGCACGGCCCTCGCGAACCAGCCATGGCTGTTCCTTTCCCAAGGCGAACGGCAGCGCATCCTCATCGGCCGCGCACTCATGGCTCGGCCCAAACTCCTGATTCTCGATGAGCCCTGTGCCGGTCTGGATCCCGTTGCCCGCGAACACTTCCTGCAGTTTCTCGACCGCCTAGGCCACCAACGCTCCGCCCCCGCCCTCATCCTCGTCACTCATCACGTGGAGGAAATCACTCCCGCATTCACTCACGCATTGCTTTTAAAGCAAGGCCGGGTCAGCGCCGGCGGACCAATCGGCGAAACGCTGAACAGTCGGTCTCTCACCGACTCCTTCGAATCTCCTCTCCGCCTCCGCCGGTCAAGCAACCGCTACAATCTATCCGTCTGCCTGTCACAAAAGAAGATGATGTAAACCGTGACGGGATCAATACTGCGGGCCCGGAAACCATGGCTGAAACTCCTCATCCCCAATCCCATTCAACTCACTCTTCGTCTTTTCCCCGCTGGCCACGGTGATAATTTTTTCAAAAATTCGCCCCCCAACCTCTTGGACAGTCTCGACACCATCGATAATGGTACCCGCATTCAAGTCCATATCCTCCTCCATCCAGTTGAACAGGGCGGTGTTGGTGGCCACCTTGATACACGGAGCGGGCTTGCAGCCATAAACGCTCCCTCGCCCAGTCGTGAATACGCCAATGTTGCACCCTCCCGCCACCAGCCCCGTCATGCTCACAGGGTCATAGCCCGGCGTGTCCATAAACCCAAACCCCGGGGTGTCGATCAATTCCGCATAATCATAAACCGCCATCAACGGCGCCTGCCCTCCCTTGGCCAGCGCCCCGAGACTCTTTTCATAAATGGTGGTTAGCCCCCCCTCCTTGTTGCCCACCGAGGGATTGTTGTCGATGGTGCTGTCATGCCTTCGGGCGTAATCCTCCCACCAACGTATCTGTCTCATCAACTTTTCCGCCACCGCCTGCGAGGCCGCTCGTTTTGTCAGGAGATGCTCTGCCCCGTAAATCTCAGTCGTCTCCGCCAACACCGAGGTGCCTCCATGACGAACCAATTCATCCGAAGCGATCCCCAGCGCGGGGTTTGCCGTGCAACCACTGTTGCCATCCGATCCGCCACAGTTTTCCGCTAGCAACAACCTCGACAATGGCTGTTCACTCCTTTGCGCGTCCGCAACCTTTGGCAGGATTCTCTCGACCGCCTTGACCGCCGCTTCAATCGTCTTTAATGACCCACCCGCCCCTTGAATGGTCATAAATTCCGGAGGGATTTCCCCGGGGCGCAATTGGTCCAAGTCATAATCATCCCGTATTCCCTGAATCTGGTTATCTTCACAACCCAGTCCAATCATCACATAACCGGAAATGTTTGGGTGCCGCGCCATGTTCCCCAGTGTCCTCCTGATAAGTTGCATAGGCCCACCCGGTTCCACTCCGCATCCCCCTTGAGTTTTTAAGGCAATCACACCATCCACCCCGGGAAATTCCCTCTGAAAATCCCCTCCACGAAATCGCTCCACCACATAACGTGAAACAGAATTGGAGCAGTTCACGTTGGAAATCACGGCCACATAATTCCGTGTTGCCGCCCGGCCTCCCGGGCGGGCGAACCCCTTGAATGTCCGGCGTTCCGGTTCCGGACAAAATTCTGTCTCCTGATATTCCGAACAAAACGCGTGCTCACGCTCGTACGGTTTCATCACAAGGTTTTGTGAATGGACATGTTCCCCCGGCTCCAGGTCCCCCTCCGCAAACCCGATGATCTGCCCATATTTGCGAACCGCCTCCCCGTCCGGCACAGACCGGAGCGCAACCTTGTGCCCCGCCGGTATCGTCCCCGCCAAGGTCAAACACGTCCGTCCATTGACCAGTTCCGTGCCGCTCTTCAATGTTTTCTTTAAAACACCGACATCATCACCCTCACGAAGGCACAACACGCACTCATCAAAATTCGCAACCGGCATGCCTCACCCTAAAAGCGAAAAATTGAAATCACCAACAGAAACCTCATCTTAAAGAGCCTTCACCTCGATCCAAGTCTTCAACCGCTGCCCACACGCCTCGACCCTCAACCAATGCCGCCCCGGCTTTAATTCCGCAAAAATTCCACCCTCGGTCTCGACACAATCCAGAGTGCTCGAACTCCAGCGCCCGCTGGAGCAACTGGCTCTCAGGCGAATACGCGAGCTGGTCTCCGGCAAATTCGGATCAAGGTAGAATACTGTCCCCGGCAACGGCGCCATGATTTGAAAACCCTTTTCCTCACTGTTCGACAGGACAATCCCGTCCCCCAGCCAATTGTCCGGCCCATCCATCCACTCGGCATATTCCGTCCCCAAACGTACCCGCCCATCGGCATCAAAATCCACTTCTTCGGATCGACCTGGAAGGCTGCCCTCCAAAAACCATTCCCTCACCCCCAAGTCAGATAACTTTCCAGTCAACGGGTGAACCCGTGCCTCAACCAGCCCTTTCGGCCTCTCGAACCAACTGGCGCCAAAATGTTTCCGCAAATAGTCCATCACCTCATGCATCACCGGCGCAGCCCCCTCCACGCCTGAAACATCCACCATTGGTGTCCCATCAAAATTTCCCACCCAAACACCCACCGTGAATTCCGGAGTGTACCCGAACGCCCAGTTGTCACGAAAATCCGAACTCGTCCCCGTCTTGCATGCCACTGGAAAATCAAACTTCAACGGCCCATCGATCCCAAAAACCATGGCACGCGCCCCATTATCGTTCAAAAAATCCGCCACCAACCAAGCCTCCCGCTCCCTGAAAACGCGTTTCCTTTCAACGGCAACCCCTCGCTCCAGCGTGTACGGCTTCCAAATCCCCAACCGGGCCAGGCAAGCGTACGCGTTCGCCAGCTCCAACAACCTCGCGTCAGCATTTCCAATCGTCAGGCCCAACCCATAATGCCCAGCCTTTTCCTTTAGCGTATCCAGTCCGCATGCCTCTAGCCGCTCACGCAACACCTCCGCCCCGCCCGCCTTCTTCAGAACTTTTACTGCCGTCACATTGAGCGAATTGGCCAAGGCCTCACGTAGCCGTACCGGACCACGATAGCGCCGGTTGTAGTTGTGCGGCTCGAACACGCCCGTCGACGTTGCAAACCGGGTCGGCACATCCGCCACAACCGTCGCCGACGACAACCCTGCCTCCAAACCCAACAGATATGTGAATGGCTTGAAGGTTGATCCTGCGCTCCGTGGCGCCCATGCCCCGTTGACCTGCCCCGCACGTTTTCCAAAAAAATCCCTCGACCCCACCATGGCCAACACTCCACCCGTCGCGTTCTCAATCACAACGACGGCACCCTGCGTTACATTCTTTCCCTCCAGCCCACGCAAGCGCTCATCCAGAACGCGCCCGACAATTTGATTTAACCGCACATCAAGCGTCGTCCGAACAATCCCCTCATGCTCTTTACGAGCATTAAGGAATTCCGTGAAGTGAGGCGCAAGAAACGGCCTTTTCTCGCGGCTCAAAATTATCGGCTCCTCCTGCGCCCGCTTCAGCGACGCATTATCCAGCCACCCAACCCGTCGCATTCTCCAAAGGATCAATTCCTGCCTTGCCTTCGCCCTTTCGGGATGGCGCCGTGGATTCAATCGCGACGGCGCATTTGGCAAGCCCGCCAAGTAAGCCGCCTCCGCAATCGATAGGTCAGCCAATGGTTTCCCAAAATAAAACCACGCCGCAACACCAGCGCCCTGGCAAAGGTTCCCATAATCAATCGAATTCAGGTACCGTTCCAGAATTTCCGACTTACCCCAAGCCCGCTCCAGCTTCATTGCCCGGAGACATTCCAATGCCTTTGTCCCCAATGTGCGCGGGCGCGGGTCCACCTGCTTGATCAACTGCTGCGTGATAGTCGATGCCCCAGAAACGACGCGGCCCTGCACAACCCAATCCTTCAATGCTCTCACTGTCCCAATCCAATCCACTCCGCCGTGTGACCAGAAACGCTTGTCCTCCGCCGCCAAAGTCGCCTGAATGAACGTATCCGGACAATCCTTGAGTAGAACCGGCAAATGAAATCTTCCACCGTTTCGGCGGGTCAAACGAAGCGGAACGCCCTCGCGGCCAAGAAAGATAACACTCGGTTCTGTTTCTTGTTCAAGTCCACCCGGCAAAGCCGTAAGCCCGACCGCCACCCAGAGCAATGCCACCCCTCCCGCCCACAATCCCAAGCCTGCCAGCACGACACGCCGCCATCGACCCTGCCCCACCCACTCGCGCACAATTTTCAAGGCTCGCACAAACATCAATCCAGCGGTTGAGCGCTCAAGACTTTACTTGCACTAAGACCCTGCCGTGACGGCTGATACATTTCCTCCACCTTTGCCGCAGGTGCAATGACTTCGCCCGCCGCACGCACACGTGCCAAATACGTTTGGCGATATCGCCCCGCAAGAAGCCGGTCCCTGAAAAACAGCACACGATCCGCACGAATTTCGCTGTGATCCGTCCAAAACCCTACTCCCACAACCTCGTCCCGATTGGCTCTGGTCACAAATTCCTGATTCACCGCCTCCAGAATGGAGGGCAGCGGGTCATCAATGGCGACGTAACTTGCATCCTTCGGAACATCCAAGTGAAGTGACACTTTCACCAAGTCCCCCACACGCCACTCCCTCTTGCCCTCGACGTGCTCATAAGTCCGGTGCAAGGCAAATCCACGATTTTGCGCAGGCGCAACTCCGCCCTGTGGTCGTGATTCCAGCAGAGACTGCACATAAAGCTTGCCCGATGAAAGAATTTTAACATCCCCAAGCATGACACCATCCTTCCCAGAAAATCTCATCTCCACCCAGCGCTGATCCTGCCCCAGCACAATTTTTTTCTCCCGGCCTTCCCAAGTAACTAGCGCCTCCGCGTTGGCCATTTCCCCCTCCACCAACCGCCCATATTCGGCAAGGGCCATCATGGACCAGGCATTGCCCTGCGTCGTCCTCCAGTGGCCGTTCACTCTATGATCCAAAAGTTCACCCACCAGCTTCCGGGTCACTGGCGACTTTGGTCGATGATGAACCCACGCAAGCAGTTCAATAGCCGCCGTTCTTTCCCGTCCACCAAACGAGTCCTGACTCCCCTCCTCATCCATGTTTTGCCGTCTCAGCAAAACCGGCACCCGCCCATCGGAGCCATTGGCCCGCACCATTGCCAACGCCAAGATCGCCCGGTCCTCCCTTTTCAAGGAAGCCCGCTTTTCATAAAGCACTTCAAGGTAGCCTGGTTCTGCTTTCCCCATCAGGCCCAGCACATACACCGCGAGACAACGCGCGCCCAAATCGTTTGGGTTTTTCAGTGAGCGGGTTTTTCGCAATGCGCGGCTCAAGTAGATTCCGATTCGGTCCAGCGCGCGCACAGGCACAACCGCCCCACTCTCCCTGGCCATAACCAACGCCAGCCCTCCATAAGCCGTCCCCCACAACATCGGCGTGTTTGCCCCCGGCCAATACCCCAAGCCTCCCGAGTGCGTCTGCATCTTCAAAAGTCGCTGCACCCCCCCCTGTATCGCAGGGCGCACCTCTTCACGGGGGCGGTCAAGGGCAGGCACGGAACCCTTCAAATCTTCAAGGTAAAGCCAAGGAAGCAGGCTGGAACTGGTTTGCTCCACGCACCCATACGGATAACGCAGGAGAAAATCCGCTGCTTCATTCAATTGCAGCAAGCGCGTGTTTCCCAGACGAAGCGTCAATTCCGCCTCGCCTTCAAGCAGTTGTGGATTGAAATCTTCAAGCGGCCGAATCTCCCCCTCATTCGTGCTGGCAAAATGAATTTCCCTCAACAAGGGCGCGGCAGGGTGAATCTTCATCTGGGTAACCAGCCCATCCACTAGCCCCACATCGTCAACCGACTTTGCCGTCCACTCGGCTTGCAGTTCACCAGTCGCCCTCAACTCCACGGGAAACTCCACCGGCTGTGATGAGCGCGCCGCCAGAAACAACTCCTTAGACGAACGACCGTCAACCACCATCAAGGTGCCCGCCTTCAATGTCACCCGCACTTTCTGATCCGCATCAGTTCGATTATGCACAACAGCCCGTGCCCACAACCGATCTCCAACTCGCCCCACAGTTGGCAAGGCAGTCTCGACCATCAGCGGCTTGCTTACCTCGAATGACGAGTAAGCCGAACCGTAGCGATCCCCGGCATGAACCACCGCCATCACACGATATTTCGTCAAGCTGTCGGGCGCCTTGAATTTGGCCTTTACCCTGCCGTTGGGATCCGTGAACAAAGCCGCATTCCAGTAGGCGCAAGGCAGGAAATCCTTCCGTAACCCCACCTTTACCACCGAGGAACCGCCGCCGCCAATCAAGTGCCCCTTGTTGCCAAAGCCACCCCGTGACAAATCTTCACTGAGTAACAACGGAAACAGAGTGAATGTGTCCACATTATGCGGGCGCTTGCGGCTGAATGACTCGCGCAAATCAGGCACACCCAAGGAAGTCAGTGACAAAATCCCCTCGTCAACCGCGTAAAGGGTCACCTCCGCTTTGGGCACAGGAACGCCCATGGAATCCCGCACGATTCCTTGAACCACCACCTCCTGCCCCGGCCGGTACTCCCGTCCTGTATCATCAAATTCAACCTCAAGACGCCTGCCCGGATTAGCCACTTTTAATGCAGCATAGCCCAAACGGCACTCCGCCGCCTTCACTTTGCGCCGGCTGTCCTCAGCCCCCTTCAAAATAAGTACGGAAACATACATGTTGGGGGCGTCATTTTCTCCAACCCTCACCTCCACCACTGGCGCGTTCCCTTCCAAGTTAACCACTCGCGCGCGCCGGATTCCTCCGCGCTCCAGCGTAATCAAGGCACGCCCGGAAATTGGCGTCTTGACCAACAAGCGGGCTGTTTCCCCCGGCTGATAGACTGACTTGTCCGGCACCAAGCTCACTTGGAATTCGTTCCGGTAATCCCATGCCAACGGCTCCGAGCCAGACACATGAAACCTCTGCGCCGCCAACACCTGTCTTCCGGCATCATCTTCAGCATGAACCTCCAGCAGATATTCGCCCGCTCGCGGTGGCGCCAGTTTCAGATCCACATCGATCCCCTTTTGTACGGTTAGAATTTCCTTCTCGGCCACTTGAATAATTTGCTTCTCATTCTGAAACCGCATCACTCCGCCCGCGCCCCTCATCGGCACACTTTGCCACTCGATACGTTTCAGCAAGACCCTTGCCTTAACAGGCTCTTCCTTGACCGCGCCATCCGGCGTTACCGCAACCACGGACAAAGGCAAGAAACGCCCCGCATAAACCACGTCAGGCATCTCGCGAATACCCAAATAGAAACTAGAGCTATGCCGAACTGTTTCTTGGCTCGCCGATAATGTCTGCTGGTTCAGGTCCGTGAGTGTCACTGATGTCTCAATCAACATCGGGACTGGCAAAGTGATGTCAGGTTGCAAGTCCGGCTTAATCCGAGTTTCCCCGTTGGAATCCAAATCTGTTTCACCCCTGAGAACAAATTCGGCCCCGGCAATATCATCACCCAAAATTTCGTCGTGGTTGAATTCATAACCCTCCAAATCTTCGAACCAAATGAGATAGGCACGCGAAGCACGCATGACCCACTTGGCCTTGACCTTGGCCAGAGGCGCTCCGAAGTAATATTTTGCGGACAAAGGGAAATCCAGCGGACTGCCCGGCGGCAAGTCATCCGGCTTGCCGATCTTTATCTTGAAAGTATCCGGCTGAAATTCCTGGACTTGAAACGAATGGTAGGCCTCCCTACCCCCCTCGAATTTCACGGTGACATAATGCCGCCCTAACGCACCTCCATCCGGCAGATTGATATCCAAATTAAATGACCCGTTTGAAGACAAATTAATTTCGCGCCGCAACAGCGTTTCATCCCTAGAATCCGTACAGATCACAGTACCGTTCGCTCCCCCTATATTTTTGCCGGAAGGATGTCTTGCCACCCCCTTGAGATGCACCACTTCACCCGGCCGATACACTCCCCGATCGCTGAACATTTCCAAATACGCCTTGGGTGGATCATTGCGATCCCAAGGCCGGAAGAGCCCGAAATTCCAGACACTCGCCCTGTGATCCGAGCCATCCACCTGCTGGACAAGAATATCCCCACCATGATCCACCCTCAGCCAGCCCCCTTTCACTGGTCCGGGCAGCCAAGCTAGTCCATCCTCATCCGAAGCCGCTTCAATCTTTTCCCCCTTATTACGCAGCACACTCACCTTGGCTCCGGGAACCGGTTGCCCCGTTTTTTGTGAAAACACCCATGCCAACAACTGTTCACCCGACGACTTCCAAGCCACCCCTAAATCCGTCAACTGCACAACCACCTGAGACACACACACTGCTCCCCGATCACCCAACCCCTCCACTTGCACAAAGGCCACCCCGGCCTTGCGCCCCTTTAAAAGATCATTCCATGACAGATCCACCTTTCGCGCATGATCAACCCGGTCTCCAGTATTGAAATCCTCGTCAAAAACCACCTCTCCCGGAACCACCTCAAAGCTCAAGGGATTACCATTCCCTCGCTGCCATTTTCCGTGAAAGTAACCCGCGCGCTCCGGGTAGACGCGTTGGTATCCGGCTAATGTCCCCGTCAAATATTTTTCATCAATCAACTTCACACGAACACGCGAACGCGGATTGTTCACGGACACAAACCGAAGACACCGATGCCCTCCCGAGTACTGCGCGTTTGAACGTGCCGAAAAATAAATCCGCGACGACAACGGATGAAACCGAACCTGATGGTCATACACCTTATCGAGCTTTCGCCCACCTTCATCCGGCAATCCCGGAGCAACGCGCAGATTATATTTCACACCAAGCTCAAAATCCCCGCGCAGTGCCATCCATCGATTACCCCGTTCCACCTTCAAATTGCCCACCGGCGGGTTCAGGTGAAGCCAACGCTCGGGATGTCGCACAACCTCTTCCGAAACCGGCCGGGCAAGGCGAACATGAATCGAACGCCCTTCATTGACCACGTTGCGGGGAAACACTCCCTCCACCCGGTTCGGACGAATATTTCCCAATTTCACCCGATATTCGGATGGCATCCGAACAGATCCATCCGCAGAAGGCAGCCCCTTGCGAGTTAACAATACCCATCCATTCCCGGCTGGCAACGGCCGCACCGGTTTAACCTGAAGCGACACCGGCACATCTCGCTCCCGCCCAATCCCTTTACGGGATAACGGATCGCGCTGTTCCGGATAACGATCCCATGTGAACCGATCTGCCCACTCCAAGTCTTCACGGGCCAACTCCTCGTAGGCTCCCTTGCGCGCAAGCTTCACCTCCGCCTCAATCTCACGCCCGTTCTTGTCTTGAAAAACGAAATACTCATCGGCGCGCTTGGGATCGACCTCCATATTCAGCCTCAGATTAATACTCAGCCTATCAGCACTATCCAGATGCCAACTTTGCCAATAATCGTTCTCCACATGCATTGGCGGCGTTCTGAACTCTGCCGCCAACTCGCCCGTGATGCGCACGGCATATCTAGTATTCATCAGGTAGGGCTCATCCGGCTGAAACATCCCACTGCGCCGGCTTAGCCATGTGAAACTTCCCTTAACTGGTGGATCAAGAACGAACGGTAGCTTTACTGACTCACGGCCAACGGCCTCTTTCCCCACCTGCTCATCCTCAAAACGCACTTCAATCCCAGTGGCCGGTCCCAGTTTACCTCGAACTGGCTCCCCTTCCCGAACCAGCATCATGCCTCCCTTGCTTTCAATCTCGGTAATTTCCGGCGGCAACGACAAGCGGCCTCCACTCCCGCCAGCCATCATCAACCCTCCAATCATCAAGATGTACGCTATCACGAAGATTTCCGCGCTCCAGCACCGTGTCCAATTCCGAATATCCGCCATAAGCCCGTGGGGTTTAAATTCACAGCCGAAGCTTCGGCCACCCTCCCGACCTCCAGTTAAGGCTCTACTGGCATTCCCCTCAAGTGGCTCTTACCAACAGGCCAAGCCCAAACAGGGGATTGCCTTTCCCTCCAGCCGCGTTACATTCGGCTTCAGGAACCACTTATCCCCAACCACCATGACCACCGAAAGCACATTCGACTGCCCTGAAGTCAAGATCAGCCCCAAGGTTCAAGCCTTTCTCGACAAACCCAAGCAATGCCTCATCAACGGCAAATGGGTCAACGCCCTCTCAGGAAAGGCGTTTTCAGTGTTTAATCCCGCCACGGGCAGCGTCATTGACATGGCGCCCGAGGGCGACCGCGATGACATCGATTCCGCCGTTCAGGCCGCCCGTAAAGTGTTCGATGATCCAACACACACATGGAACACCATGACCCCAAGTGATCGGGGTAAGATCATCTGGAAAATTGGCGATCTAATCCTTGAAAACCTTGATGAACTTGCCGAACTGGAAAGCCTCGACAATGGAAAACCCGCCGCCGTGGCCAAGGTTGCCGATGTCCCACTGGCCGCCGACCTCTTCCACTACATGGCCGGCTGGGCCACCAAGATCGAGGGCAACACCATCCCCATCTCCGTTCCGTACGCTCCCGGCGCACGCTTCCACGCCTTCACCGTTCGCGAACCCGTCGGGGTGGTCGGCCAGATCATTCCCTGGAATTTCCCCCTGCTCATGGCGGCGTGGAAACTCGGCCCTGTTCTCGCTGCCGGCAACTGCGTTGTATTGAAACCCGCCGAACAAACCCCCCTTACCGCACTCCGCCTGGGCGAACTCATTCAGGAGGCAGGCATACCCGACGGCGTTGTCAACATCGTCACCGGCCATGGCGAAACGGCCGGCGCAGCCCTCGCGGCCCACGACGGCGTGGACAAGGTCGCCTTCACTGGCTCAACAGAAGTCGGCAAACTCATCGTCCAAGCCGCCGCCGGCAACCTGAAAAAAGTCACTCTGGAACTGGGCGGCAAATCTCCCAACATCATCTTCAAGGACACCGCCAATCTGGAACAAACTATCGCCGGTGCCGCATCCGCAATTTTCTTCAACCACGGCCAATGCTGCTGCGCCGGATCCCGCCTTTATGTGGAGAAGGACGTCTTCAATGAAGTCGTTGACGGCATAGCCGACGCTGCCAAGCAGATCAAGCTGGGCCCCGGCCTAGCCGCGGATACCGACATGGGGCCACTCGTTTCCGACGAACAACTCAACCGTGTCACCAGCTATATGAACGCCGGCCAAGAAGCCGGCGCCACATGCATCACGGGCGGCAACCGCCTGGGCGACAAGGGATACTTTGTCTCCCCCACCGTCCTCAAGGATGCCACTCCGGACATGAGCATCATCCGCGAGGAAATCTTTGGCCCCGTGGTGGTCGCCGATCCATTCGAGGACATAGAGGAAATCATCAACCGCAGCAACGACAGCACCTATGGCTTGGCGGCTGGCATCTGGACCAAGGATATCAGCAAGGCCCACCGTACCGCCGCTCGGCTTCGGGCCGGCACGGTTTGGGTCAACTGCTACAACATATTCGACAGCGCACTGCCCTTCGGCGGCTACAAACAATCTGGATGGGGCCGCGAAATGGGCCACGAGGTGCTCGACCTTTACACTGAGACAAAGGCCGTCTGCCTGGGCCTTTAACGAACGGCTAAAACGGCCCCTCGCGGGGCGGCAACGGATCCATCGTAAAGACGCTGGCATCAAAGGCAGCCTTGAGGAGGCCCGCCTTTAGCGAAGTGGTGCTGTTGGCGTGCCAAAGGTTATCAAATTCATCAGGGTCGGATTCCAAGTCATACAACTCGCCTTGGTCCGTGCCATGATAAACGATCATTTTATGGGCCTCAGTACGATACATCGTTCCGTAACTGTGCCGATGACTCCAGGCATTGTAATACTCGCTGAATACATGTTCCCGATGTGTGCCCGGATCAGCCACCCCCGTCAGAATTGGAAGAAGCGATCTGCCTTGGACCGACTGGGGAATCTGCAACCCGGCAGCACCCAGAAGCGTGGGAGCGATGTCGACCAACTCCACGAGCCCACCCGACCGTTTCCCGCCGGGAAATCGGCCCGGACAACTGATCACCAGGGGAACCCTCACTGCCTCCTCATAAAAATGTGGCCCCTTTAGATAAATGCCGTGATCCCCCAGCATCTCCCCATGGTCGCTCATGAAAATGACTATCGTATTCTCAAGCTGGCCAGTTTCCTCAAGCGCAGCAACCATCCGCCCGACATTCTCATCAATTAGCTCGATCATCGCATAATACGCAGCCGACACCTCACGTTTGTCGCGATCACTCATGGCCGCCACGTGATAGCCAGCGGGGTCATCATGGGCGTAAATACTGTCGAGCTCTTGATAGGTGGTTTTGCTTTTGGGTTCGGAGGAATGAACCTTGGGCAGCGGGAGTTCATCAGGATTGTATCGACCCAGATAATCCACGGGCGGATCAAACGGATGATGCGGCGCAAAGCAGTTGTAACTGAAAAACCACGGCCCACCCTGCTGCTCGCGAATAAAGTCAGTTGCCATTTTCGCGCACCAAGTCGTTTGATTGAACTCCGCGGGAATTCCATGCTTCACGTAAGGAGTGGCCGGCCCATCATAAAGCTC
Source organism: Verrucomicrobiales bacterium (assembly GCA_002728775.1). GTDB lineage: Bacteria > Verrucomicrobiota > Verrucomicrobiia > Limisphaerales > UBA1100 > UBA6614. The sequence goes on from PBVU01000086.1 coordinate 17,328, forward strand.
CTCCCAACTTGTTCCTTGGGAGGTTAACCATTGGGTGTAGGCATTCTCGGGCCAATCCGGCTGGGGATGATGCGACCAGTGGAACACCTTGTAACCATCATCAATCCTCTTCTCCACCACGCCATTGGCGCAAGTCGCCAGATGCAGCTTGCCAGCAAGGCCGCAGGTATAACCGGCATCCGCAAACAACCGACTGATCAACCGCTCGGACGGTGGCATGGCCTGGCCATTCTGGCGGCAACGAGTGGTCCGCGGATAACGGCCCGTCATGAACGATGCCCGACTGGGTGTGCAAACAGGACTCTGGCAATAGGCCTTGGTGAACGCCGTCCCGTTGGCGGCCAACGCATCAATATGAGGTGTCCGAATATAAGGATTCCCCAGCGCTGAAATTGTGTCCGCCCGCTGCTGGTCGGTGCAAATCCAGAGTATGTTCGGTTTACCGGGCACGCGCGTTGATACATTGGCCTCGCCCTATTTGGCCAGCCTAGCATGATCGGCCGATGCCGTTTCCAAAAATCGTTTCAGGCGGCCAAACAGGCGCGGACCGCGCTGCCTTGGACTGGGCGCTGGCCAATGGTATCCAGCATAACGGCTGGTGCCCCTCCGGACGCCTCGCCGAGGATGGCCCCATCGCTGCCCGATATCACCTCAAGGAAACACCGAACACCACATACATTCAACGTACAGAATGGAACATTCGCGATTCCGACGCCACCGTGATCATCAGCCAATCCCCGACCTTGACTGGGGGCTCACTCGCCACGCTCGAACTGGCAAACACCCTGCGAAAGCCATGCCTCCATTTACACGGAAACCAGTCCATTGCAAAAAACGCCCATGCCCTGCGCGAATTTATTGAGAAAACCCAAAGCACCACCCTGAACATCGCCGGCCCCCGTGCCTCCGGCGAACCCGCTATCACCGCTCTGGTAACCGCCATTCTTGATGCCGCGTGTGAGTAAGCCGCGAATGCGTGGGGATATCTTTCCACGCAAAAACTCGACCCTTACATGTGAATTTGTTACACAGTCTCCGTGATGCCCAGCAGCGTTGACAGGCGAGAGTTTTTGCGTGCCGCAGCTATGTGCGCCAGTGTTCCTCTTGCCTGCGCGGGCAGCTTGGCGCACAAGGCTCCCATCCACACTGTCCAGCGCGGCGACACCCTAACTGCCATCGGTCGCCGCCATGGCCTAAGCGTTCGCCAACTCAAGCTATGGAACGGCCTTTCCAGCGACCTGATTCTCATCGGCCAAAAGCTTCTTCTTAAGCCCACCTACAAGAATCTCCCGCTCGCTGCCATCACCCGGCCCAAGGTCGATATTCGCAAGTGGCGACACCTCATCATTCACCACAGCGCCACGCCCAACGGCAGCGCCCGCATCTTTGATGGGTTCCATCGGCAAAAAGGAATGGAAAACGGGCTGGCCTATCATTTCGTCATCGGGAACGGGACCAACTCCCCCGACGGTGCCGTGGAGGTTGGCAACCGATGGACTTCCCAGCTCAACGGCGGACACGTCAGCAGCGAGACCTTTAATGCCAATTCCATCGGCATCTGCCTAGTTGGCAATTTCGAGCGGCAAAACCCCACCCGACGCCAAGTAGCCTCGCTCGTTGAACTGGCTGATTACCTGAAAAATCGAATGCTGCACCAACGGCCCAAGTTCATGCTCCATCGCGAGCTGGAACAAACCCTCTGCCCTGGCCGCAACTTCCCCGCCAAACACCTCCATCAGCTCTTTGGCTGATCACCCAAACACCGATAGGTTGAACATGGTGTGGATGGCCTTCAGCTGCCCCTCAGCTTCCCAACTCATCACCCGCAGCTTTTCGCAACATTCGTCCAGCAGCGCCTGTTCCTCGCCACTCCATTTCCCATCCACAAACATCAAAACCATCAGGTTCGCCATAAGAAAATTTCTTTGCCGACTCCCAAGCCCCTCCACTTTCTCAATCAAATCATCCTTGCCCCTCTCATCCAGCAGTGCCCTTGCCTCAGTCAACACTCCAGCCTCCCCGGCAAATTCCTCCAGCCATTTTGATTCTTCACCAACCTCCTCTCCATCCGCCGCCGACAATCCAATCATAACCGCTGTGCAACCCACCCATTCCTCACGCTCTCGCAACAAATCCCGGGAAGCCAGACATTCCAGCGACCGCACCAAGTCGCGCCCATCACGATCATTGATCTTTAGCAACTCTCCCAGCTCCCTCAAAGCTGCACGCCCTTCCCGCGAATCCTCAGCAGCGAGTGCCCCTGCCAAATTCGCAAACACACAGGCCGACTGTCCTTCATCCAGCAGACTGGGCAGAACATCAATCAGACCATCCCCCCCATTGGCCTCCACCCAAGCCTCGCCAGCCGCCAACGCCGCAGGCAATACATCCTGCCCCTTCACCAGCCGTAAGCTTGGCGGCAATTGCCTGCCCGGTGCCCACGCCGCCAAAACAGCCCCCATCGATTCAAGCGGAGCAAGTTCATTCACACCCGTCATGGAAACCAAATTACGTACAAACAATTAAACCGCAACAGAAATCCCCAATTTTCCCTCGACACCCCAATCTTCAGGGACAAACCTTCACCCACGCAGCCCCGCCCCAATATGCGCAACTATCTGATCACATTCTGCCTGATTGCCACCTGCGCATTGGCCGCCGCCAAACCCTCTCTTAAGTGGGAACAACTCCCACTGTTCCCCAAGGACCATATCGGCGTGGCAGGGCCATTCGTGGGCGTTCACAACGATGTGCTCATCGTCGCGGGAGGCGCGAATTTCCCAGAAGGCATGCCGTGGAA
>PBVU01000087.1:0-6332 GCA_002728775.1 Verrucomicrobiales bacterium
CAAGGTGAGTACTCCGGCCATCAGGGGCGACCGTCGGTGCAGACCGTCCAGCATCTGGACCCCATCCTTAAAGCCACCGATGCCATCATGATCGCCCGTGGTGACCTCGGCGTCCAGTGCCCCTACGAGGAGCTGCCGATCATCCAGCGCCGGATCGCCAAGCTCAGCCAGCAGCGTGGCTGCCCCGTCATCGTGGCCACCCACATGCTTGAAAGCATGATTGAAAATCCGCACCCCACCCGCGCCGAGGTTACCGATGTTGCCAACGCTGTCTTTGAGCAAGCCGATGCCATCATGCTCAGCGGCGAAACCTCCGTTGGCAAATTCCCGCAAACCTGCGTTGAGGTGGCCGACCGTATTGCCCGCCGCATCGAGCGAAGTGGTGGTGCCAACTACCACAAGACCGCCCAACTGGACGACCCCCGCGAAAAGCTAGCCCACTCCGCCGTCCGCATGGCCAACGACTTGGATGCCGCCGCGCTCGTCGTCTTCACGCGCGTGGGCGGCATGGTTCCCGAGGCCGCTCGCATGCGCCCTCGCCACGCCCCCATCTTGGCCCTGTGCCTGAACGATCAAACCGCCCGCGGCTTGGCCCTGCACCGCGCCGTTCGCCCGATCGTCCTGCCCTGGGATCAAGGCGACCCCGACGAAATCACTGGACGCGCACTGAAAGAACTGGCGAACAGGGGAATCCTGAACAAAGGCGACACTACCGTCGTCATCAGTTCCGAATTAGCCGTCAAGACCATCGCCGACTCGATCCAGATGAAGGTGGTTTGAAACTCGGGTTTTCGGGTTTCAATCCTCAACACCCTTCACCGTCAGGGGGCCATCAAAAACAGTCAGGCTGACGACCTCCGTGCGGGCTTTGTGAGGGCCGTGGGGCTCTCCCTTGGCGGCATGGAACAGCGTGCCGGGGGGATGCACGGTGCCGCTTTCCTCCCATTCGCCACTGAGGATATAGGCAGTTTCATTGGCCTCGGGATGGATGTGGGCGGACACCATCGTGCCGGCATGAAACTTCCGCAACACCGTGACCCCTCCCGTGACTTCATCCCGATGCAAAATCTTCAACTCCACGCCTTCGTAAGGGCCAGCTTGCCAATTCTTCTCCTTGGCCGATGTCGTGTAGGGAAACATGCCCCGAGGCTCCAATGAATCCCGCAAATTGTCAAAGGCGAGCTTGGGCGAAGTAGTACAGGTTTTCGAGCCTGCCTATGGTGATTAGTGGAGGGCGAGGGCAGTGACGGCTTCGCGGGTCCAAGCAAGGAGGGGTTCTGGGAACAGGCCGAGGGCAACGAGCATGATGGCGCAGATGATCAGGGCCAGCCGGGTGGCCCAGTCAACCTCGAGAACCGGAAGCTTTTCGGGGCGGTTGTGGGGATTGATTCCGGGGGACCAGTAGATTTCCCGGATCACGATAAAGTAGTAGTAGAGCGAGACGACCACGCCCGCGAGGGCAACGATGATGAGGGCGGTGTGCGCGGCTCCCTGTGCTGCCCCAGCGAGAATTGGCTTGATGAGCAGAAACTTGCCCAGAAATCCGGCGAGAGGAGGAATGCCGGCCAAGGAGACGATGGCCAGAGTCAGGACGGTGGCCATGAGGGGTGAACGTTGGTATAGGCCGGCCAGAACGGAGAGATCTTCATCCTCGGCCTCGCGGGTGACGCGGCTGATGACCATGAAAGTGGCGATGATGGCGAAGAGATAGCCAGCCAAATAGTAAAGGATCGCTTGGGAGCCTTCATGGCCATGACCGGTACGAAGAGCAACGATGCCGAGCAGCAGATATCCGGCGCTGGCAATGCCGGCGTAGCCGATGAGACGCTTGAGGTTGCGTTGGCGTAAGGCGCAGAGGCTGCCGTAGGCAATGGTGGCGGCGGCAATCCAGTTGAACAGGGGCCACAGGAGGCTGGCATGGATTTGCAACCCGGCGGCGGCCAGCCGGAGCAGGAGCACGACGCCCGCGGCCTTGGAGCCAATGGCCAGAAAGGCGGTGACGGGCGCAGGGGCACCCTGATAGACGTCAGGTGCCCAGACTTGGAACGGGACGGCGGCGATCTTGAAGCCCAGCCCGGCCAGAAGCAGGAGCAGGCCGAGGTTGAAGATTTGTGCATTGCCCCCAGCAGGGGTCTGGAGCGCGTTAAAGCTCATGGTGCCGGTGGCACCGTAGATGAGGGCGATGCCGTAAACCATGAGGGCGGAAGCTGCAGCGCCGAGGATCAGGTACTTCACGCCGGCCTCCAGTGAGCGGAGGCGGTGGCGCTGGAAACTGGTGAGGACATAAAAGGTGATAGTGATGAGCTCGATGGCGGCAAAGAGGACAACAAAGTTTGCCGCGCCGGCAGCGAACATCATGCCCACCAAGGCAAAGCAGGTGAGCGCAAAAAACTCACCCACGCCGTCACGAAGCCGTGAGGCGAAGCCTATCCCCAGAAGAAGGACCAGAATGGCGGCGGTGAGGGAGAGGGTTTTAAAATATTGGGCCAGGGCATCCTGAGTGATGCCGCCGTGGAATCCGGAACGGAGCGTCTCGTTGGCGGGGATGGTGCGGTCGAGTGGTTGGCCACTGGGGCGGGTGCAGTGGAGGTGATCGTGGCCGTTGATGACTTGGGTATGGGTGACGGTCAGTACCTCGGCATCACCACGGTGGAAAACCTGGTCGCCGGGCTCGATGGCGGGTAACGGGCCCAGGCCGCTGAGGAGAACAAGGGCGAGGGCAGCGATGCCCAGCCAGCCGAGTTTGGTTTTATGAGCGGGCGGAGTGCAGAGGTCGAGCAACAGGATCAGCACGCCGATAAGCGTGATGCAGATTTCCTGATGGACGAGGGTAAGGTTCATTGGTTGTGGGCGGATTGCACGGCGCGGTTGGCTGGTGGCAGGAGCGTCTTGGCGGCTGGAGTGATCTTGTTGGTCAGCAAATGGGGGCAGAGGCCAAAGAGCAGCAGGGCGATAAGCAGGAGGACAAAGGGCAGGCGGGCGCAGCAGCGGGCATCCTCGCCGCCCAGTTCAATGGCGGGCAGAGGACCGTGGAGGAGATTGCGCGCGGCGCGCAGCATATAGACGGCGCCAATAACGAGTGCGGCCCACGCGGCCACGACGGCGATGATCTTAAAGTCGGATTGCCAGACGCCGAAGAACACAGCGATCTCACCGGCAAAGTTGGCGAAGCCGGGCAGACCACAGCCGGCCATGAGGGCCATCAGGAGGGCGCCACCGACGAAGGGCATGGTTTGCAGGAGGCCGCCGAGTTTCTCCATTTCGGTGGAGCCGGTGTGCTGGCGAATCCAGCCGGCGAGGCCAAAGGCAAGCCCGGCCAAGAGTCCGTGGGCAATCATGACCAGGACAGCTCCAGTGATGCCGATCAGGTTCAGGCTGGCAATGCCGAGGAACACAAAGCCCATGTGGGCGACGCTGGAGTTGCCTAGCAGGAGGGTGAAATCCTTCTGCTTGAGGGCAACTAGGCCGCACCAGAGGAGGTTGCCCAAGGCGAGCAAGGCAAGCACCCAAGCCCACCCCGTTGCACCATCGGGCAGGAGCGGCAAGGCAACGGTGAGGAGCACGTAGAGGCCGAACTTCTTGATGACACCCGCGTGCATCATGGCGGCGGCAGTGGGGGCAGCGCTGTAGCCGAGGGGTGCCCATGTGTGGAAGGGCCAAAGGCTGACCAGGATGCCGAGACCGAAAAGGAGCAGGCCAAAAATGGTGTTCTGCATTGGGATGTTAAGGCCGGGATTATGCTCGGAGGCGTGGTCCAGCAGCACGAGGAGGTCAAAGCTGTTGGCGCCGATTTGAGTGTAAAGCAGAATGAGGCCAGCCAAGGCTAGGAGTGCGCCCGCGCTGAGGTACAGGGTAATCTTGAACGCGGCGAAGTTCTTGTCTTCGCCATGGCCCCACACGCCGATCATGATGAAGGTGGGCACGAGGGCAAGTTCGTGCAGGAAGTACATCATGAAGATATCCAGAGAAACAAATGCGCCCAGAATGCCTCCGGTCATGAGGAGCAGCAGGATGTGGTATTCCTTGACGCGCTGGATGATTTCCCGTGTGGAGCAGGCTGCGGCAAAGGCGACGAGCGCACCCATGAGAATCAACCCGATATTGATGCCGTTGACGCCAACGTGATAGCCGATGCCGAGAGAAGGCATCCAGTCATGCTGCTCAACAAACTGGTAACCTTGGCCGGGCTGAAACTGGGTGAACACTCCCAAGGCAAGCAGCAGAGAGATTCCGGTGGCTGCTTGAGTCATGCCTCGCACGGCGCGCTCCATCCGGGCAGGCACAAACAACAGCACGATGGCTGTGAGCAGCGGGATTAAAAAAATGAGCGTGAGGGGAGACATCAGGTCAATCAGGTCAACACGAAATAAAGCAGGGTCAGCACGCCCAGCAACAGAAGCAGGGCATAGGTTTGCAGGTTGCCGGTTTGCAGAAGGCGCAGGAGGCTGCCGGTCACGAATGTGATGCCCGCACTGCCCTTGACGCCCAAGCCAGCAATGACCCAGCGGTCGAGACAGTCGGTGACGGTGGCCACGGCTTCCTGTGAGTGGCGGTTGAGGGCAGCGTACAGACCGTCGATGTAAAACCGTTGGCGCATCCAGCGGGCGGGGCTGCCAAGAATTTCGGGCAGAGGATCCTTGTCGACGCCGCGATACAACCGCCAAGCCAAGCCAATGCCGATAATGGCGGCCAAGAGACCGGCGATCATACCATTGGTTTGGGCCTCATTGCTGATGGTGCCGGTGTTTTCAAACTGACCGCTGATAAAAGTGTCAATTCCGATGAAACCGGCACCAGCACTGAGGAAGGCGAGAACCACCAGAGGGAAGGTCATCACCTCAGGAGATTCCTCGGCGTTGCGGGCGTGGTTGGTGCGCGCCATGCCCAGGAAAGCGACTATGAGCAGTCGGAACATGTAAAATGCGGTCAGCGCGGCAACAAGGGCGGCGATGGCAAAAAGAATCTTGTTACCCACAAATGCTTGTGCAAGGACGGCGTCCTTGCTGAAGAAACCGCTAAGGGGAGGGATGCCGCACAGGGCTAAGGTGCCGACAAGGAAGGTCCAGAAAGTGGCATGCATCCGGTGGCGTAGCCCGCCCATTTTCCAAATGTTTTGTTCGTGATGGGCGGCGAGGATGACGGAGCCGGCCCCAAGGAAAAGTAGGGCCTTGAAGAAGGCGTGGGTGGTGAGGTGATACATGGCGGTGGTGGGACCGCCCAAACCAACGGCCATGACCATGTAGCCGAGCTGTGAGAGGGTGGAGTAGGCGAGGATGCGTTTGATGTCATCCTGCTGGACGGCCATTAGCGCAGCTATAAGGGCGGTAAGGCCGCCAATCCAACTGATGACGACGAGAGCTTCGGGTGTAAAAATGAAATAAAGCCGGCACAGCATGTAGACGCCAGCCGCAACCATGGTGGCGGCGTGGATCAGCGCGCTGACAGGCGTGGGGCCTTCCATGGCATCAGGCAGCCAAACGTGCAGCGGAAACTGGGCACTTTTGCCCACCGCTCCACAGAAGATCAAGAGGCCGCCCAGGGTAGTGACGGTGCCGCCGGCCTTGAGTGTTTCGAAATTCAAGCTACCAGTCTGATCCCAGACAATGAGGATGCCCAAAAGAAAACCGAAGTCGCCGATGCGATTGGTGATAAAGGCTTTCTTGGCGGCATCACCGGCGGCCGGGCGTTGGAACCAGTGGCCGATCAAGAGATAACTGGAAACGCCAACAAGCTCCCAGAAAATAAACAGCATCACGAGATTGTTGGCCAAAACAATCCCCAACATGGAAAAGGTGAACAGGCTGAGCCCAGCAAAATAGCGGGGCACGGCCTTGTCTCCACGCATGTAGCCCCAGGAGAAAATGTGGATGAGACCACCGACGCCCGTAACAATCAGGAGCATCAGCAAGCTGAGCCGGTCGAGGGTATAGCCTAATGTCAGATCAAATTGTCCGATGGCAAGCCAAGTTGTATGGCCGGTGAGAGGTTCATTCTTGTAGTCGCTGAATAGGTTCAGGCAGATGATGAAACTGGTCAGGATCGCGCCAATGGACAGGGTGGCGCTGGCACCCGGGCGGTTGCGAGTGAAAAGCAATATAACCACGGTCGCAAGCAGCGGGAGGCATAGCACGAGGTACGGCGCGGTGGCCGCGTCGGCGTTTCCAGTGCTGGCAAGCAAAAGGGGCATTTACAGTTTCAGTTCGGTGAGGTCGGTGGCGTCGGTGGTTTGGCGCTTACGGTAAAGGGCGACGATTAGGGCCAGACCTACAGCGACCTCGGCGGCGGCGACGGTGATGATGAAAAAGACAAGGATCTGTCCGTGCAGGTCGGCG
>PBVU01000088.1:0-6565 GCA_002728775.1 Verrucomicrobiales bacterium
CCATCAGCCAGCCCCTTCAGCCCTTCCTTGGCGAAGTCAACAGCGCCTTGCGCGCGGAAGTAAACGCCTTCGATCCCGCCATCGGCAACTTCGTCCAGTACGCCCTCTCCAACTCCGGCAAGCAACTCCGCCCCATGCTCGTCGGTCTGGGCGCAGGCGGCGCCGAAGCCATCCAGCTCGAGCACATCACCGGCGCTGTCATTATCGAGATGGTCCATCTGGCCACCCTCGTCCACGATGACGTGATGGACGAAGCCCGCGTTCGACGACGCCGACCCACCCTTTCCGCCAACTGGGGCAACGAAATTGCCGTGCTCGCCGGCGACTGCCTGTTCGCCCAGGCCCTCCAGCGCGCCGCGGAATTCGGCACTCCCAGCGTCTGCCGTGCCGTCTCCGAGGCCACCAAAAATGTCTGCACCGGCGAAATCCTCCAGACCCTCCAACGCGGAAACTACGAAATAAGCCGTGATGAATACATGAAGGTGGTAGCCATGAAGACCGCCGAGTTGTTCGCCCTGGCCTGCGGGCTGGGCGCGGAGTTGTCCGGTGCGAAGCCCGCGCGGCGCGATGCTGTGCGCTCGTTTGGAATGGCACTAGGCACCGCCTATCAGATTTACGATGATTGTGTGGATGTCTTCGGCAGTGAACCGCTCGCGGGGAAAAGTCTGGGCACCGACCTGATCACCGGCAAGCCGACACTGCCCGTGCTGGCTGCCTTGGGCGAGCTGTCCGCCGGCGAGGCACAGCGCCTGCGCGACCTCGTCAACGGCTGGGCGCCCGCGCGAGGCGGTGAATTGCGCGAGTTGCTGGCACAAGCCGGCACCCTCGCCGAATGCCAGCGTGTCATTGAGAAGCTGCTGGCCGAAGCCCGCGAAGCCATCTCCGGATTCCCTGCCGCCGAAGACCTTTGCACCCTGTGCAATTGTCTGGAAGCCAAGGCAACGGAACTGGAGTAGTCTAAAACTCGTACCGTCGAAAGACGTATTTCTCCCCGTTGAACGCCTGTGGGAAGGTGATGATAAGATGCTTGTTGAACGGCTCGATGGCCACCGTTGTCGCGAGGGGCGGTTGGGCAAAGATGTTCAAGTTTGCCGTGTAGGCGTTTGTGCCTCCCGAAGGCGGACTCCAGATTCCACCGGCCCACATGGCCGCTTGGTTGCCAATGGGCGGATCTTCAAAGTGATAGACTTGGTTTCTCGCCGCGAACAGGGGGCCCGTGGGGAAAAATCTTCCCATCGAGTAAAACTCCTTGTTGGCCTTGAATGTAAGCGTCCAGTCATAGACCCGCAACGGCTGCTCGCCGCCGTACTGAATAAACGCCGCGCTTCGCAGGAAACGTAACACCGCCAAGTGATCCGGCTCCCGCGCCTGCGCGTAGGCAGGATGATTGCGCATGGCCTTATAAGTCTCATCCACATCCAATTGCCACGTGCCCAACACCGCGGCTTGGCCCGGCGCATCCGCTTGAAACACCTCCGATCGGCCTTCGCGCAAAAACCTCTGGTAATCTACTAGGTCCAGCTCCTGAAGTTGCTTGGCCCACGTCGGCGGTGCCGAGGTGGCATTGTCATCCTCATTCGGCGGCAGGCACGTAGCCCGTAACAAAGGTGCCACACTACCGTCCAGGATGATGCTCATGATGTTTGAATTGTCCGAAATCTGTTTGATCAGGTTTGTATTCCCCTGCAATTTGCGAAACTCCTCGTGCCGCAACAGTTCCGAGATAGCCGGATAATAAAAAACACGCTGATGAAAGCGGTCCCGCTCATACAGGTTCTCCCGCGCATAATTATGGTAAATCATCCCCACCGTGTCCGACGCCGCGTAAAAGCGCTCCGTGCCCGGCCCCAATGCCGCGGCCACACCCGCCAACTTCAATGAATGCATGTCCGAGGCCACCCGCCGCAGCAGCCGATGCCCCGTGGGCTCCACCCTCTCCACCACCGCCTTCGCCGGCCGCACCTGCATCAACAAGTAGCCCGGCACATACAACCAACTCAAAAGCAACGTCGTTGCCACCATCCCGGCCGCCGTCCCCAAAGTCAGCCCCCAGATATCATTCAAATACTCCCACGTGTCGAATTCTCCATAATCCAGCCCATCCTTATACTTATACTTGTAATGGAGATAAATCTTGTGATGCACCGGCTCCAGCGCCGCGATAACAATGACCATAATCAGCACCGTCGCCAACAACTTGGGAATCAGCAAATGCCAGAGCGGCACGTCAAACCCCAACAGCCCCGTTAACGTGTGAAAAACCCCTACCTTTCCCAACATTCCCCCCAGCGCCAATCCCAAGACCAATGCCGCTAGGAAAAATCCCACGCGAATCCCCCCCGCAAGCCTACCGCCAAGCCCTCCCACGGCAATGCCCAGCAGTGCGATTAGCACCACCGAGTCGCCCGGAAACAAGGCGAACGCAACCATCCCCCTCCATACCCCGCCCATCCCCTCGATGCACGACAAAACCATACTGCCAAAAATGACAAAGTTCGATTTGGTCCAAAATTCTCACACGGAGCCGCAGAGGTGCGGAGATTGTTGAAAATTGGTTTCTCCGCGCCTCCACGTCTCGGCATGAGGTAAAAAACAGACCTCACCACTCGGTGCCGCATTGGGCATCATCAGCCCATGCGTTTTCCTCTTTTACTGGTTGGGCTGATCCTGTCCCTCACGCTTCACGCGGCAGACAAAAAACCCAACATCCTCATGATCGCCATCGACGATCAGAATGATTGGATTGGCTACCTCGGCGGGCATCCGATGGTGAAGACGCCGCACATCGATCGGCTGGCCGCGCCCGAAGTGGATGCCCTGCTCATCGGCCCGCACGACCTTTCCTGCAACCTCGGCGTGCCCGAGCAGTACGAAGCGCCGGAATTTCTTGCCGCCGTGCAAACCATCTTTGACAAAGCCCGTGCCGCCGGTCGGGGTGCCGGCATCCATTTCTGGGGCAACACCGAGCAGCAAGCCCGCTTCCTCGAGATGGGCGCCAACCTCCTCATCCACAGCGCCGACGTGCTCCTCGTCAAACACCACCTCGCTGCCGAACTCGCCGCCGTCCGCCAACGCATGGGCGACGCCGGCCCCAGCGGAACCGGCGCGGATGATTTGACGATTTAGCAGGACATCGTTCTCCCGCGGAGACGCGGAGGCCCGGAGCAACCAGATTAATAACTCTCCGCGCCGCCGCGTCTCCGCGTGAGGCAAAATGAAAACAGACCTCGCCATCGGCCATCACTCGCGCCACCATTCGCCCATGCGTTTCTTCCTGCTCTTGATGGTTTCCGTGCCCGTTCTCGCCGCCGAAAACTTTCAATCTCATCCGCCACAAAGGCCGCTGCCGGTGGCTTTCAATCGACCGCTGCCGAAGGGGCCAGTGTTTTTTGCCGACGCGGCGAGGGGGGATGATGCGAATGACGGGTCGAAAGCCAAACCATGGCGGAGCATCAATCACGGACTGCTCCAATTAAAACCAGGCGCAACGCTGTGCCTTCGGGGCACGTTTTATGAACACGTGGTGGTGCCGGTATCGGGCACGACGAATGCGCCGGTGACGATCCGGTCGGCTCCAAATGAACTGGCCATCATTGACGGCGGATTGCGGGAGTTTTTTGAAGCACCGGCCAAGGCGTGGGTGCCGTTCGCGGGTGGCGCAAAGGGCGAGTTTGTTTCGTTTAAAAAATATCCTCAGTTTAATAATCGACCCATCGTTCATGCGTTCCCGGCGGCGGGCTGGGAGCCGTTCTTTGGCAAGGAGGACGAGCGGCCGTTGGTGCTCGGGCATTTTGGCGACACGATGGTGCCGCTGCACGGCTACCGCACGGCGGGCGATTTGCGCGACCACAGCATGCTATGGGACGTGGCAAACAAGTTCGACAACGACGCCAGCGTGTACTGCGGGCCGGGAGTGTGGTTCAACCGTGCGACGCAGCGCATCCACGCGCAATTGGCACACACGAAGCTCGCCGGCTTGGGCGACCGCAGTTATAGCGGCGAGACCGACCCGCGCAAAATCCCGCTGTGCATTTCGGGGCCGTACGGCGCGGATGTGCTGCGGCTCAATGGCGTTAAAAATATAATCGTGCAGGACATTGTTTTACGCGGGGCTTCGGGCAGTCCGCTAATCAATCTTTATGGCTCGGAAAACATCACGCTCGACGGGCTCACGCTGTACGGCGGCGCACCGGCGCTGCTCGCAAAGGCGTCGTCCAAAATAAAAATTCTCAACACGGCCTTTCGGGGTAATGCCGCGCCGTGGTCGTCGCGCGCGAGCATGAAGTATCGCGGCACGCCCTCCTATCAAATCATCTCCCAGCGCAACAAGCCGCAGAGCGAGGATTGGGAAATCGCGAACTGCGAATTCACCGACGACCACGACGGCGTGTGGCTGCGCTACGTGAACAACCTCCGCTTCCACCACAACCTCGTCGACCGCTTCAATGACGACGGCATCGAGGTCGGCGCCCGCAAGCGCGATCATGAGCTGTACATTTTCCAAAACCTCATCGCCCGCTGCGGCCTCACCTTCACGCTGCATCAAATGGAGGTCGACGAGGGCGCCACGGAGGTCAATCCCGGTAGCGGCATTTTCATCACGCGCAACGTCATCGACCTGCGCCGCGGGCTCTTCAAGGGACCGCCGCGCGAGCCCGACCCGACCGGCGCGTTCCTCAACGGCCGCGGCACCCTCTGCGGCGACCACGGCAGCGCCGTCTGGCCCGACTATTGGTTCTACCACAACACCGTCATTCGCACCGACCCGGCCTGGCGCGGCTACTACGGCCACGGCATCGGCGGACGCGGCACACGCGGCAACCAACGCGCCGTGCTCAACAACATTTTCGTGCAGGCCGAGGGCATCCCCGGCCTCGCCTTCGGCAATGCCGCCACCCATTACCGCATCGACGGCAACCTCCACTGGGGCCTCACCGACGGCCCGAAATTCGAGGGCGACTTTTTCAAAACCAAATCCCGCACCTTCGCCTTCCGCAAACAACCCCCGCCCGAGGCATGGTTTAAACACGACCAATTCACCAATCCCCGTTTCAAAAACCTAACCGCCAACCCCCTCGCCCCCTTCGACCTCACCCTGCAAAAAAACAGCCCCGCCAAAAATACCGGCGTCCCCGTCCCCGCCCAATGGCCCGACCCCCTCCGAACCGCCGATGTGGGCCAGCCCGATCTCGGCGCCCTGCCAGCCGGCACCAAGCCCTGGCGCGTCGGCGTGCGCGGGCGATTGAGCCTGTTTGATGATGCAGCGAAATAGACGGGTGCGATTAAATCCCCATCGATTCAATCGATGATGTGATGGAGATTATCGATTAACGTAGCAGAGCATTTTCCGGCACAACGCTAGCTGCATCCCGCCGCTGCCGGCTGGATCAATTCGTGAGCAAGCACATGCATGCCCGAAGCTTCATTGAAGCTGAATTGTTTCCAACCAAGTTGTTCATAAAACCCCGGGATGTCCGTGTAAACAAACAGCGCCTGACGATTGGCCTCGCGGGCCGATCCCTTGGCCGCCTTCACCAATCGGTGGGCGATGCCTTGCCCGCGAAATTCCGGGACCACGTACAACGCGTTGATCCACAACTCATCACGCACTGCCGGCTGGAACTCGTGTACCTTGAACGCCAACAACCCCACCGGAATCTCCCCCTCCAACGCCACGAGGGCCGGCGGACATTGCGTGCTTTCCAGAAGCATCTCCGAGACCTCCCCGCGCGCGCCGCCCCATTCGCCCTCCACCCAATCGATCGCCGTTTCAAGACAATCCGGATACTGAATGAGCGGGGCAATTTGCATCACCGCCAAAGCCTATCCCAGCACATCCCCCAAGCCGAGGCCGTTTCAAACAATCACCCTAAAGGAGCGGATTGAAACTCGTCCTTCCCTTCAACCCATCATGTCCCGGGAAGGGCAAGTACCACCTTGCCCCAAGATTCGCACGCGGAGCCGCAGAGCCGCGGAGGGATGATAACTGGTTTCTCCGCGCCTCCGCGTCTCTGCGTGAGATCAGCCCCTTCAAAATACTCGCCACACACCGGCGCGCAGGGCAATATCCGCCCATGCGTTTGTTCCATTTGATTTTGGCCGTTCTGTCCCTGTCCCTCACGCTTCACTCGGCAGACAAAAAACCCAACATTCTCATGATCGCCATTGACGATCAAAACGATTGGATCGGCTACCTAGGCGGGCATCCGATGGTGAAGACTCCGCACATCGATGCGCTCGCCAAGCGCGGCACGGCGTTTACCAATGCGCATTGTCAGTCGCCGCTGTGCAACCCTTCCCGCACCAGCCTGATGATCAGTCGGCGCCCGGGCAGCACGGGCATCTATGGGCTCGCGCCTTGGTTTCGCAATGTGCCCGAGTTTAAAAATATTGTCACGATGCCGCAATATTTGAAGCAGCACGGGGGATATACGACGTACTCGACAGGAAAAATTTATCACGGCCGTTACGGGCGGCAAAAAACGGACAAGGAATTTGATGTGATTGGCCCGGGGGCCAGCGGCAAGCCCTTCCCAAAGGGGAATAAGAAACTGGTCACCACACC
>PBVU01000089.1:0-13169 GCA_002728775.1 Verrucomicrobiales bacterium
ATCGGTTGCATTTAAAGAACAGCCGCGGGGCTCGCTTGAGGCTGTGCGTCCGAGGAGTTTGAAGCCCTCGCCGTGACGAATGGCGAGATCTCCAGTGCGAATGGCAAGGACTGAGCGAGTGTTTGCAAGGTCGATGACTTCCAGAATTCCGGTTTGACCGGATGCAATTTCGAGGCCTGTTTCCGGAGAGACAATTCGAGGCTTGGCCCAGTGGGGAAAACGGAAGTGGCCGCGGCTCGTGGCGTAGGCTTGCGAACTGAGTTCGCACATGCCGTATTCACGAACGATTTGGCTGGGGAGGATGCCAAGTTTTTCCGCGATAAGTGCGTGGAGACCGGCTATGGCCAGTTCCCGGGACTGACCCTTGTAGCCGCCGGTTTCCATGACTTGTGAGCCCGGAGGCAACGAGATGGGGGTGATCTCGTCGCAAAGGTGTACGAAAGAGAACGCGGTTCCCATGATGGTGATGGGGGCATCGCTGGCCTGAATTTCTTTCAGGGTGGTGGCGGTGTCTACTTTCCAGCCAATCGGGGTGGATGCACCCGTGAAGATGGGGTTGACTTGGACAGCCCGCAGCATATGGACCAATGAAGAGTGAGGGGCGCTGGCTGGGGCTGGAGTGAGGGAAAGGGTGCGGGGAGTGGCGGTTAGGTTTTTCGAGTAAGTGGTGGTTAAGGAATGTTCGTAGAGCTTGAGTGAGGCGTGGTTATGATAATTTCGGCTGGGAGTTTGGGTGGTTGTGCCGCTGGAATGGAATGTGGCTGAACGGTCGTCAGTGGCGAGACTGGTAACTTCGTAATCCCGGAATGCGGTGCTTGGGATGGCAGGAATGACCTTGGAGCTGCCGGGAGTGATGCTTCGTGATTCGCAGAAATTACGGTAGGGAATGACGTGCTCGTATTGCAGGGCGAAGAGGGTTTGGGCCAGATCATCAAAATCATCTTGGCCGCCGTCAATAAAGGAACGGATGCGGTTCGTTATATTTTCAAACGGGTCTTTCATGCGGTTTTGGTTGTCCCTTGTGGCAGGACGGGTTCGGCTGGTTTTCCGCGACAGCCAGAATTGTCTCTATCGATTTGGCTTTCGCCATGGAGTGGCGCCTGCTTTTTGAATATGATCCATAAGCGTGCGTGTCAACTCGTTGGCAATTTTACTGTTTAACGGCAAGGGTTTTTCCTCGGCGGGATCTTTCTCGAGATTCACCAGCTTCATGGGTTCAAAGGGATTGTTCTGTAGAAGTTTCCAGGGACCTTTACGAATGGCGTAGTAAGCTCTTCCTTGATAACGACGGTTGCCTTCGCGGCGAACAAACACAAGGGTCCGGCGGGGATCCCCCTTGCCTCCTTTGAGCAGGACGTTGGCCAGGCTTTGACCATCAATTTTGTGTTTTACGTTTGCCCCCGCTATTTCGCAAAAAGTTGGCAGAAGATCCATCGTGATTCCCAGGGCACTTGTGCGGCCAACAGGAATTGTGCCGGGCCACACGGCGCAGGTTGGAACACGGATGCCTCCTTCCCAATGGTCTTGTTTGCCTCCTCGCAACTTGCCGTTCAGGGCACCGTGGGGGATGGATCCGCCGTTGTCGGAGGAAAAGACAATGAGCGTGTCCTTGGCGATGCCGAGCTCGTTGACGGCGTCAAGAAACTTGCCGATCTCGTGATCCATGTGTTCGACAAACGCGACGTTGGTGGCGCGCTTTTTGTTGAGTTGCGGTTCTCGTTTTTGCACTTTTTCCAGCCAATCCTTGGGCGGCTGGATGGGGAAATGGGGGGCATTGTAGGCAAGGTAGAGGAAGAAGGGCTGCTTTTTGTCGGCGGTTTGTTCCTTGATGTAATCAATGGCCCAGCGAGTGAACACTTCCGTGGCGTGGCCCTTGGGTTTCACTTCCTCCTTGTTGAGGCGCATCCAGTTAACTCCGCCACGAAGATGGGTCCAGTAGTCATCCATCATGTCAGCCAGGAAACCGTGAAAGAAGTCGAAGCCGCGATCATTCGGGATGTTGGGGGACTCAAACCCCAAGTGCCATTTGCCTACCATGCCGGTGTGATAGCCGGCCTTGCGCATCAACTCGGGCAAGGTCGGCCCAGTTGGCTTGAAGTAGCCCCAACTGTCCTTATCCCATTGTCGAATCACACCGGGGGCGCCAACTATATCGGGGTAACGTCCGGTCAGAAGAGATGCGCGCGTAGGCGTGCAGACGGTGCAGTTGGAATAAAATTGGTCAAACCTCAATCCGGAGTTCATGAGCGTGTCGATGGCTGGCGTTTGGATATCGGTGCCGCCGAATGAGGACAGGTCGGAATATCCCAAGTCATCCACTAGGATCATGACGATATTTGGCTTGGCTGCTTGTGAAGACAAGGCAGTGACTATCAGTCCCACGGTAAGAAAGAGAGTTCGCATGGGCGGGTTTTACCATAGAGATACAGGGAACACAGAGATAATTTCCCTGTATGGGATTAACTATCCTTGTTCGGGACAGATCCAAGAATTTCATCCACCTTTTTCTTTACGGCTTCGTCCATTTGAATGATGGGCGGCCAGTCACGGTGGAAGCCACTTTCGCCGGGAAGTTTGTGGGTGGCGTCAAGGCCGAGCTTGGTGCCGATGGCTAGATCAGTGGTGGCATGATCCAGAACATCCGCAGGGCCGCGGGTGAAGAGGGCATCCCGTTGGGGGTCTGTACAGGCGCCAAGGCGGAAGAGAACTTCGCTGGTATTGTGCACGTCCACGTCGTCGTCGACCACGATGATATACTTGGCAAACATCATTTGGCCCGCGCCCCATAGGCCGTGCATGATCTTGAAGGCCTGCATGGGGTAGGTCTTCTTGATGCTGACGAAAACGAGGTTGTGGAAGACGCCTTCGGCGGGCAAGGCGAGGTCCACCAATTCAGGGAAGTTCATCTTCAGAATGGGCAGGAAGAGCCGGACGCTGGCGGTGCCGAGGTAGAAGTCCTCCATCGGCGGCTGGCCGACGATCGTGCTGGGATAGACGGGCTCGCGACGGTGGGTGATGGCGGTGAGATGGAAGGCCGGATATTTTTCCGGGAGCGTGTAGTAGCCGGTGTGATCGCCGAACGGGCCCTCGTCGCGCAGGGGTTCTGTGGGGTCGACATAGCCCTCGAGGATGATGTCTGCGTCTGCGGGCACTTCAAGGTCGTTGGTTTCGCATTTAATCAACGGCACGGATTTTTGGCGGAGCCAGCCGGCTAGGAGAAGTTCATCAAGTCCATCGGGTAAAGGCGCGCTGGCGCAAAAGGCGTAAACTGGATCGCCGCCCAGAAAAACACTGACAGGCATGCGCTCGCCCTTCTCGTAATAGCGGCGACCGTGACGGGCGGCGACCTTTTGCAACTGCCAGTGGAGGGCGGTGGTTTGTCCGTCAAACACCTGCATGCGGTACATGCCGAGGTTTCGCTCTCCGGTGTCAGGATCATGAGTGACGACACAGGGGAGGGTGATGAAACGCCCGGCGTCCTGTGGCCAGCATTGCTGGATGGGGAGATTCAAGAGGGTCGGGAAATTCCCAGTCTCGTTTTCCTGTGATTCAAATTTATGGATGACCTCTTTGCAGGGTCCGTCGTTGACTTTCTTTGGTTTGGCATGGCGAAGATCCAGAGCTGTGCCTAGGAGCTTGAAGGCCTCGCTGAGATTGGTGGGAGGCTTGGCCTTGACGAGTTTGTTCAATTCGGCGGCGGCATCCGCGACAGAGTCGCGGCCGAGGGTCATGGCCATGCGTTTTTCACTGCCGTATGTGTTGATGGCGAGGGGGATGGAGGTGGGCGTGCCGTTGACCGTGGGTTGCTCAAAAAGTAGGGCCTGCCCACCACCGTTTTTTTTCATCTCGCGATTGGCGATCTCGGTGATTTCCAGCTCGGTGGCGACAGTCTGCCGAATGCGCCGAAGTTCGCCAGCAGCTTCGAGATGGTTCAGAAATTCACGATAAGAGTCGTGGGCCATGCGCGGGGAGAGTAACAGATGCGCATGCGGGCGGCAAATGTCGGGCTACCGCTCGATTTTCTGGATCAGCTCAGCCTCTACATCTTCATGAATGCGAACGGCTTCCTGCAGCTCGATAAGTTCGGGTTGTGCCCGGCTCGTGGTCGGGGCACTGGTTTGCCGTTGGTTGACAAAATCAATGAGCCGGATTGCTGCGCTATCGAGTGTGAGGTCGCCAATGGCGGGGTGGTGGATCTTGACTTTTCCTTCACTCCATTCGATGAGCCGGGCGGTGACACGGGCGTGGTTAGCGAGGGTTAGCCGGACAGTGTTTGTTGCGGTGGCGGGTGGCGCAGGGTTGGCCAGCTGGATGACGCTGATTCGGGCGAGAGGGATTTTCATATCCTGCCCAAAAGCACTGTTGAGGGAGGCTTTGCCCGCTTTGATGGTAAGTAGCTTGCCGCTAAGGGAATCGGAATTGGTCAATTGTATGTGGTCGTTGCTTCCAGCCGCCCCGCCTGATTTCACAAGACCCGGGAGGCTGCCGTTCCACTTGCTGACCCGAAGGCGACTCAAGGTCATGGCTGCACTGGTGCGAGTGGTGAACATGAGGCCGTTGCCGCGCCCGGCGAAATCCAGTGTATCGGACCACTGGTTGATGAAGCGGCCATTGATGATGAGGGCGATTTTTTTTTGGCGGCGATCCACGCGGATGGAGATGTGGGCCGTGCGATTGGAGTGAACCTCGGGAATGCTGAAGGATTTGGTCGAGCCAATGCTGCGGGAGGAGCTGCCTTGCCCGTTGTTTTGGTATCGGTACATGCGCGCGCTGGATTGGGTGAGGCGCATGCAGTAAGAGTTTCCGGAGCTGTAGC
The DNA here is from genome assembly GCA_002728775.1 of Verrucomicrobiales bacterium. Taxonomy (GTDB): domain Bacteria; phylum Verrucomicrobiota; class Verrucomicrobiia; order Limisphaerales; family UBA1100; genus UBA6614. The sequence goes on from PBVU01000089.1 coordinate 4,817, forward strand.
CGGTGAACCGGTCGGTGAAAAGGTTAATGTACAGGCTTAGGGACGAAGCCCATGACGCTTGAAATTCAAAGTTCACGCGATCAGGAAGGTTGGGCAGATGGCGGCCGATAACGACGCTGGACCCTTGGCTGTGGAAGGCGCCATCCTTGAAATGCCAATAGGAGGCGGAGGGCTGATTCTTGATTTTCCCATTGACCTGGTTGACCCAGCCGTTGGCATCCGTGGGGCCTTCATAGATGGCCTTGCCAGAGGCTTCGCCGGGCAGCAGGGCACTGAGTTGGGGGCGTTTAATTTGCAGGTTGCCGGCGTATGAGGTTTCAAACGTGAGCTGCCCTTCGTTGAGTTCGACGATTTTCCCGGGAAGCTCGTCGCCATTGGCGAGGCGGGCCCGATCCCGGCCGGGAACGGCCGCGGGCTTGGTAACCAGCTGGACGCTGCGGAGCATGGCGGGATCAATGTTGAGATCTGGCTTGATGCCCTCACGCCTCCAGACCAAGCCCTGCTTTGGATTGAATCCGATGAGTTTTCCCTGCAAGCGGTCCCCGTTGAGGAACTGGACATGTTCACCGGAGATCCGGGCCACCGGTGCTGTTCGGACAATTGGCGCGCTGGGGGATACCAGCCGATGGGGGACAACAACCTTGTTCGCGTACAGGCTGGCTGCACACAGCACGGCGGTGAAGAATGAACCGGCTCTCCTCATGCAAGAAGCCTACCTGAGTGCTGAACCGGCGTCAACTGGTGGAACGTTGGTTAACGCTTTTTCTTTGGAACAATGGGGGCGAGGGGAAGCACCTCGATGCGGGCGCCGTTGATTCTCAAGTCCAGTTTTTGTTCCGGAAGCTGGATGCCGTTGATGTTGATGACGTCGGCCGGGTTATTGCGGGGTGGTAGATCGACCGCGGGGACGGAAGCAGTTTGGGTTTGGTTGTTCTTGTCGAGATTGAAGTCAATGGAGTCGATGGCGGTAGCTTCCACGGTGGCCTCGCCTAGGGATGGGCTGGAAAGGATGACTTTGTTATCCTTCCAAGATTTGAGGGTGGCGGTGATTTGGCCGCGGCCGCGAAGTTTGGCTCGGACGGGGTTAGGGGCGGCGGCGGGATCCTTGGCGGGATCAGCCAGCCGGATGAGGTTTACGCGCTCGATGGGGATGGGGATGACCTCGCCAAACTCGGGCTTGAACTCGATTCGACCGCGTTTGATGTCCATTAACTGGCCGGTCAGCGTGTCGTTGTTGACCAGTCGGAGGAAGTCCTCCTTTCCGTCACCGGTGCTGTTGTCGCCGGCCTGCTGAATCTGGCCGCTCCACTCGCTAAGCCTGATGTTGGCAATGGCCATCGGGTTACTGGTTCGTGCGGAAAAAAGGATACCGTTTTTCTTGGAAACAAATTTGCCGGGATCGTTCCATAGGCCGGCTTGTTTGCCGTTGATATAAAGCACGATGCGTTTCTTGGTTTTGTCGACACGAATCGAGACGTGGGCGCGGGGCGCGCCACTGATGTTATAGCGCACGGTGCTGCCCAGACGACTGGTCCGGCGACGGCCGTTTGCATTTTCGTACCGGTACATGTAGGCGCTGGTCTGGGAAATGCGCAGACAATAGGAGTTGCCCATGCTGTAGCTCTTCAAATTATCCGTCAGCAGGCAAACGTAAAGGCTGAGGGAGCCGTTCCACTGAACATCAAACTCGAGGTTGGTCTTGTCGCCAATCTTGTCAAACTCACGGCCGATCTGGGCACCGGAGCCGCTGCTGGTGAGGATTCCGTCCTTGAGAGTCCACTTGGCTTGGGAACGTGCCTTGAGTTGTTGCTGCACAGCGGGGGGCAGAGGGCCGGGCCTGAAGCCGCCCCGGAAATTCACGGCATTGGAGTTGGTAAAGGTCCATTTCTTCGCGTCCTTGGGGCCTTCGTAAAAGGCCGTCCCCGCAGTCTCACCGGGAATGAGGGTCTGTATGGCAGCCCGGTTAACGGCTAGCCGACCGGCAAAGGAGGTGGAAAGGATGAGGTGTTTGTCGTTCATCTCGGCCAGGTCGCCGTCAAGAGTGTCGCCGTTGATGAGTCGGACGCGCGCGCGAGTGGGCTTGACGGTGGTATTCTTGGCCGGGGCGAAGGTGACGCGGGCGATTCCCTTGGGGTCAATTTCCAGGTCTGATTTCATGTTGGGATGGCGCCACGTGAGACCGGTCTTGTCATCATAAGAGATGAACTTGCCCTGCATGTGGCTGCCATCGAGAAGCATGACCGCTTCCACTTGTTTCTTGGCTTGGAAAGGGGGCAGGCTGGTGGTGCCGGGCCGAGCCAGCCCGTTCTGAAGAGGCGGAACGGGGCCACCCCAAAGCTGCTGCGGGGGGATGATCAAGGGCGCTGGCGCGTTCAGACGCGGGATTTGTTTTCGGATCACCACATTTGGGTTTTTCAGCTCCAGCCTTTGCTTTAACAATTTTTGAAAATGCTCAGCGGCAATCTCGCGGGGCACTTGTTTGATAGCCGGGGCGGGTACAGGACGGATTTTTTCCAGCGCTTTTGGCTGTGGCTCATCGGCGGCGGCCAGTCCAGACAAGGAGAGGCAGATGAGGGATTGGATGATCTTCTTCATGCCAGGAGATTAGAGTGGAGGAGGCCGGTTTCGTCAAGGAAACGGCGTAATTTTATGACCGGGCTAGGGCTTGAAAAACTCCATTCCCCTGATCTTCTCAAGCTTGGGCGGAATGATGACCGCGCAGTATGGCTGATCCGGATTTTTAGCGAAATAGTCCTGATGATATTTCTCGGCTTCGTAGAATTTGGGCAGCGGGGCCAGTTCCGTCACGATCTTGTTTTCAAATTTTCCTCCGGCCTTGGCGATGGATTCCTCCGCGGTCTCCTTCTGGGATTCATCGTGATAATAGATGACCGATCGATACTGAGTGCCCACGTCATTGCCTTGGCGATTCAAAGTGGTGGGGTCATGCGTCAGCCAGAACACCTCCAGCAAGGTTTCAAAAGAGATCTCTTCCGGATTGAAATGGATTTGGCAAACCTCAGCGTGACCGGTGGCGCCGGTGCAAACTGCATCGTAGGTGGGTTTTTCCACCCGACCGCCGGCATAACCGGATATAACGGCCTCGACACCGCGAATACGTTCAAATACGGCCTCGACACACCAAAAACATCCCCCGCCAAGGGTGGCAACCTTGGTTTTGCCATTGGGAGCTGAGGGTGAATCCTTTGGGGTTTCCATGTTATGGGTATTCGAAGGTGAAGGGGTATATTGGCTGGGGCCACAACTTGCACCCAAAAAAGCTAGAAGTGCCAACCCCATGAGCCGCCCGCTCGTGATGTGCATTTTGAACATCGCCAGTATGGACGTGTATGGCGGCCTGTTTATTTACTCCCTGGGTGTCTGGCCGGGATTTTTTTTAAGTCCTCCGGTAGGGCGTCCGGGGCAAAAGTTTCCACCTCCATGCGCATGAGGCTTTCCGTGGGCACACCAAGATCCACCAAGCCATTGGAGCGATCCACCACCAGCGCAACGCCCACAATATCGCCGGAGTGTTGCCTGACAATATTCATGGTTTCGCGCACGCGCCCGCCGGCGGTGACGACATCCTCCACGATCAGGATTCTCTCGCCATCCTCAATTTTAAACCCGCGCCGAAGCGCGAGTGCCTCATCTTCTTTTTCGACAAAAATGAAACGTGTTCCCAGTTGTCGCGCCACTTCCTGGCCAATCACCAGACCTCCCATCGCCGGCGATACCACCGTGGTGGGGCGCAAATCCCGGATGCGGTCAGCCAGTGCCGCTCCCAGTTTTTCCACCACCGGCATTTGCTGCAGTGCTAGGGCACACTGGAAAAACTGCCGGCTATGCTTGCCGCTGCGCAGGATAAAATGTCCGTCCAACCATGCGCCTGTGTCCCGGAAAATTTGCAGAGCCTCATCCGAAGTCATTGGCGCGACGTTAGAGCCCGTCGCCAAACGTTTCCATTCAAATCTCGCAATGGCGGTGGCTTTCTGTTTGACTAGCCGTGTGCCAGGGAGGCCCAAGGTTTGGAAGCTCGTCTCCGCCGCGCTGTTGCTGCCGGTTTGCGTTGGCGGTGGCATGGCCTTGTATAAAACACTGCGCATGGCGGGTGGCGCGGACACTGCGTGGGTGCCGCTGCTGACGGGTGCGGTGAGTTGGCTGGCGATTTACACACTGCTGCCCAAGCCTATGTGGGTTTATGTCTTTGGGCACGAGTTCACTCATGCGATATGGACTTGGCTGTGCGGTGGGCGGGTTAGGGGCATGAAGGTCTCTTCCAATGGTGGTCATGTGCTGGTCACCAAGGATAATTTTCTCATCACCCTTGCGCCTTATTTTTTCCCTCTCTATGCCTTGGGGATTGTGGGGGGCTTTGTGCTGGGCAATCGACTATGGGGTTGGGGCGGAGCGGTGCCGATGGCGGCATTCCACACCTTGCTGGGGGCGGCCTATGCATTTCACGTCACACTTACTTGGCACGTGCTCCAGACACGGCAACCCGACATCACCTCCCAGGGCCGGCTGTTTTCCGCCGTCATCATCTTCCTTGGCAATGTGCTGGTTTTGCTCATTGCTGTTCCATTGCTTACGGGAAGCGTGGCGTTGGCGGACGCCTTTGGCTGGTGGGGGGCGAGCCTTTCGGAGATGGGGCAATGGGCATGGGGACGATTGTCGCCCGCGATTCGTCCTTGAATAACCCCGCCTTTCCGCGCGTAATGGCGCGGCTTTTGCCAACATGACGCTGAGCGAAATCATTCAGGAGGACCGGATTATCCCGGAATTGAAAGCTTCCGACCGCTGGGAAGCGATCGATGAATTGATCGACAAACTGGTGGATGGCGGCGCTTTGCCCGCTACCGACCGCAACGCGATCATCGAGGAAGTGAAACGGCGGGAGAAATCCATGAGCACGGGAATTGGCTTTGGCATTGGAATTCCCCACGCGTCGACGGATTTGATCGACATGGAAGTGGGAGCGCTGGGCCGCTCCTCCGAAGGGATCAATTTCGATGCACTGGATAACCAGCCCGTCACGCTGGTGGTCCTCTTTCTCGTGCCCAAGGGCCAGTTTCAAAAGCATCTTAGCACGCTGGCCAACATCGCCAAGCGCATGCACAACCGGGAATTTCGCCAAGCACTCGAAGGCGCGCCGGATGCCGGGGCGATGCTGGAGATCATTCGCCAAGCCAACCATTAGGCCGGGCCCGTGATCCATCGTTCCATCCAAAACGCCTTGCAAGTCGCGGTCGCCGCGGAGTTGCCTGACGCCGATACTTCGCGCGTTTTGGTGCGACCGTGTGATCCTAAATTCGGTGATTACCAGAGTAACGCGTTAATGGCTTTGGCCAAGCAGCGCAGGATGAATCCCCGGGAGTTGGCCGGCGCAGTGGTGGCGCGCCTGGACGTTTCCGAATGGTGTTCCAAGGTGGAAATCGCCGGGCCCGGATTCCTGAATTTTCATTTAGAGCCGGAGGCGGTCAGCGGGGCGTTGAATGAGGGGGCATCCAGTGACCGGCTTTTTTTTGAGCCTGCGAATCCGTCACGGACGATTATCGTTGATTTCAGTTCGCCCAATGTCGCCAAGCCGATGCATGTGGGGCATATCCGGTCCACCATTTTGGGGGATTCATTGGCAAGGATTCTGCGCCTGTTGGGCCATCGTGTTGTTACGGACAACCACATTGGCGACTGGGGAACCCAGTTTGGCATGCTTCTGCTTGGCTGGAAAACGATCCTGAATAAGGAGGCCTTGGAGGCGGATCCGATTGCTGAGATGGAGCGCATCTACAAGGCCATCAATAGCGATGAATCGTTGCGCGACTCCGCGCGGGCCGAACTGCTCAAGCTTCAATCAGGGGATAGTGAAAATCTCAGCCTATGGCAGCAAATGATCGATCTTTCGCAACAGCAGTTTGATATGGTTTATGGCCGACTTGGCGTGGGGTTTGACTACACGTTGGGGGAAAGTTTTTACAATGATGAGTTGGCTGGCGTAGTGGAGGATTTGCGGAAAAACAAAATCGCTGTGGAAAGTGAAGGGGCGATGATCGTGGAGTTTCCGGATGATTCGCCACTCAAGGGACAGCCCGCCATTGTGCGCAAAAGCGATGGGGCTGCAAACTACACCACCACGGACTTGGCCACCCTGCAACATCGGCAACGTGAATGGTTGCCGGATGAAATTCTTTACGTGACGGATGGACGGCAGCAGCTGCACTTCCAGCAACTTTTTGCCATTCACCGTCGTTGGCGTCCCGAAGTTTCAGCGAGTTTGGAACATGTCTGGTTCGGTTCCATTTTGGGGGCCGACCGAAAGCCGTTTAAGACAAGAAGTGGTGAGGTGGTTAAGCTGGCCGCGCTGCTTGACGAGGCCGAGGAACGGGCGTTTGCAGTTGTGACCGAGAAAAACCCGGACTTGGATGAGGTGGCCCGGCGGGAGATCGCACGCATTGTGGGACTGGGGGCACTCAAGTATGCCGACCTATCAAACAATCGCCAGAGCGATTACATCTTTGACTGGGACAGGATGCTTGCGTTGCAGGGCAACACGGCACCTTATCTGCAGTACGCCTATACCCGCATTCGGAGTATTTTCCGCAAAGCGGGTATGGATGAGGTTTCGGCGGGGAAAATTTCATTGAGCACTCCCGAGGAACTCGCGCTGGCGAAGCATCTATTAAACTTTGGTCTAGCCTTGGAGCAAGTTGCAGTTGAATACCGCCCCAACTATCTCTGCACCTACCTGTATGATCTTGCGGGACATTACGCTCGTTTTTATGAAGCTTGTCCTGTTCTTCAATCCGGTGCTGCGCAGGCTTCCCGCCTGACCTTGTGCGACCTCGCGGCAAGGGTATTGAAGGAAGGGCTGGGCGTGTTGGGTATCGAGGTCACGGACAAGATGTAGCGCCAATCTGGCCTCGACTGGAGTGTCCCGGCGGAGCACACTGGGCGCCTGATGCACGACTCCATTTCCACTTTGGAGCGACTATATTCCGCGGTTGTGGCCGATGTACTGGATGGCCTCGGGCATCGGCATCAAACCCTCGGCTCGGATATTGTGGCGTTGACTCCTGCACGGTGCCTGGCCGGCCGAGTGTTCACTGCACGTGCCACAGCCGTGGATGAAATTCCAGCCGAACCCTACAAGCTGGAGATGGGCGCCATTGATTCCATGAGCGAAGGGGATGTTCTGGTTGTCGATGCGGGCTACAACCGCCGGAGCGCATTTTGGGGAGAATTGCTTTCCACGGCATGCATGGCGAAGGGCGTGCGTGGCGTGGTGATGAGCACCTGTTGCCGGGACATGTGGGCCTTGAACAAGATGGATTTCCCAGTTTTCGGGATTGGTCGGACGCCAGCGGATAGCAAGGGCCGCATTGACGTGGCGGAAATTGGAAGGCCGATCACAATGGATGGGGTCAAAATCTCGAATGGTGATTTGATTGTTGGGGATGAGGATGGGGTGGTTGTGATTCCTCAGGCTGTGTCGAATGAGGCGTTGAGGTTGTCGCTCAAAAAAATGGAGGGCGAAAATCGGGTGCGTGATGACTTGGCTGCGGGGATGCCGGTCACGGAAGCGTTTGCCAAGCATGGAATCCTGTGAAATGCGGGCAGAGTCCCCGTATTGAGAAGCGGTGAAGCGAATTTTGATGGCTGGGCTGTTTCACGAGACTCACACTTTCGTGGAAGAGGCGACATCGCTGGCGGACTTTCAGGTGAAGCGCGGTCGAGCGCTTATGGATTGTGCTGGCGACGCCTCGCCGCTGGGTGGGATATTGGAATTCGCTGAGAAGCAAGGGTGGGATGTTGTTCCTGCCGCGGATTATCGGTGTGTTCCCAGCGGGATGGTTGAAGATGAGGTGGTTGAAGCTTGGTGGGCGGACTTTGAAACAGCGTGGAAGGCCGATTGCGATGCGGTGTATCTCGTCCTGCATGGTGCCATGGTTTCGCGTTCATTCCCAGATGTGGAAGGGGAACTCTTGTATAGAGTCAGAAATCTTGTGGGGAATCAGATTCCGGTATTTGGTGTATGCGATTTGCATGCGAATTTTTCGGCGGCCATGGCAAGATATGCTGAATGCATCGTCGCTTATCGTGAAAACCCACACACGGATGCGCGCGAAGCGGCCATTCGGGCGGGAAAGTTACTGGGAAATTGTTTCCACACCACCCGCCCGCGCATGCATCTGCGTCAGGCGAAAATACTGCTTCCGCCGATTGGCACCTCTACCAGTGAAAATCCAATGCGGGCTCTTGAGGCTGCCGCCCGGGAAATGGAGAGTTCTGAGGTGTGGGCGGTGAACATTGCGGCTGGCTTTGCATTCGCTGATATGCCGGACACGGGACTCAG
>PBVU01000090.1:0-10204 GCA_002728775.1 Verrucomicrobiales bacterium
GCGCGACTGATCATTCTCGGCGGCGGCTACATCGGGTGCGAGTTTGCCAGCATCTTTGCCCGACTGGGCAGTGAAGTGACCCTCATTGAGCTGGAGCCACGCCTGTTGCCGGGGATGGACCGCGACTTGGCTCAAGTACTCCAGCGCCATTTCAAGCAGGCTGGGATTGTCCTCCACCTTTCCAAGCGGCTGGAACAGGCCGTTGCCGGGGATGGAGTGGTGGTCACACTCGATGACGGCACGGAAATCCAAGGCGACCAACTTCTCGTCGCCGTGGGCCGCACCCCCAATACTGGCGACCTCGGCCTAGAACAGGCCGGTGTGGAGCTTGAGGGCCACTCGATCCGTGTCAACGATTACATGGAGACAACTGCTCCGGGCATTTTCGCCATTGGCGATGTCACCGGGAAGATGCAACTCGCACACGTGGCCACTGCCCAAGGCCGCGTTGTCGTGGACAATCTCCTTGATCCGAGTGCCGGCGTCTCCATGGATTATGCCCAAGTCCCCGCCGCCGTCTTTACACATCCGGAAATCGCTACCATAGGCCTTTCGACGGCGGCGGCGGAGGCCCAAGGGCTGCCTGTGCAAACCGGCCGGTTTCCCTTTGCCGCCATTGGCAAGGCACTTGCCGCGGGTGAGACGGACGGTTTCGTCAAGCTCATCGCCCATGCCGAGACAGGCCAGTTGCTGGGCGGACACATTATTGGCGGTCATGCTGCCGAGTTGATCGGCCAGATCACCTTGGCCATCAAGATGGGGGCCACCGCGCGGCAACTTGCGGAAACCATCTTCGCCCACCCGACTCTCAGTGAGGCTGTCCTTGAGGCGGCTGAGGGCACGTTTGGCCCTGCCACCCACACTGTGCGCCGATGAAAAATATCGTCTACTTCGACCTGGAAACCCAGAAATCAGCCCACGAGGTCGGCGGGTGGAATCATATCGATCGCATGGGCATGAGCGTCGGCGTGACCTACAGCACCACGCGCGGCGACTATGCCATCTACGGCGAGCCGCAGGTCGACGACCTGATCAATGAACTTCAACGCGCAGACTTGGTGGTCGGTTTCAATCATATTCGCTTCGACTATCAGGTCCTCCACGGCTATACCCCCCTTGACCTCCGGCAAATCCCTTCCTGCGACATGCTCATTGAACTACAGAACGCTCTCAACCACCGGCTTTCCCTTGATTCCATTGCGCACGCCACCTTTGGTATCGAGAAAATCGCCGATGGACTGCAGGCTCTGGACTGGTACAAGGAAGGTCGCTTGATGGAAATAGCCGAATACTGTTGCTTCGACGTGAAAATCACCAAGATGGTTCATGAATACGGGGCCGCCCACAAGAAACTCCACTACACCAACAAGTTTGGCAGCAAGCTGTCCGTCGAGGTGGATTGGGAAGCCTGATGGAAAGTAAAAACCACAACTTAAAAATCAAAAACGGGTCCTTCGCTGCCGTTGGCACTTCGGCGCCCTGGCTTTTTACTTTTCAAGGCAGCGCATTGGCGACGCCTTGGGCGAGCTTTTGGCGGTAGGCTGCGTCGGCCACCTTTTTTGCTTCGGTGGGATTGGAGAGGTAACCGCCTTCAACGAGGATCGCCGGTCGTTTCTGGCCTTTTAAAACTGTCATGAATCGGATTCTCCGCACGCCGCGGTCGGGCATGCCACAGGTGGCGAGCATGCTGCTGTGTACGCGGCAGGCCAGTTGCAGGTTGCGTGTGTCGTAGGTGTTGTTGGGCAGGGCGGTGTTGATGCGGTCCGGGCTGCCGCGCGTGAAGTGTGAGGGCATTCCCACCGGCGCGATGCAGTAAGTCTCCAGCCCACTGACCGCGCGCGAGGCGGAGTTGAAATGCAGGCTGATGAACAGTGCGGCGTTGACTCGGTCCGCAAACTTCACGCGGTCGGTCAGGCTCAGGGCCTTGTCGGTCGTGCGGGTTAGGTAAACCTTCCAGCCCTTGGCTTCGAGCAGTCGCTTCAGCCGCAACGCCCAGTCGAGCGTGTAGGTTTTCTCTCGCGTCTTGTTGTAGATGCTTTGCGTGCCCAGGTTGGTTTTGCCGTGGCCGGGGTCAATTACCACCACGCGTCCCAGGGCCGGGAACCCCATGGATATGGGTTCGATTTGTTTCTTGATGTCCAGGTGATGCAGGTAGAGGTGGCCCTTCACCAGCTTGGGCGCGAACCCCAGCCACAACTGCATGCCTTGACAATGGGCCAAGCGATTGCCCGGCATCAGGTCAAAGCGCAGCCCCGAGAGCACGAGGCGATGCAGCACTTCGTGGCCCTGCTTGTAACGGGCAAACAGCCGGCTGCCTTTTCGGCGACCCCATGCTTCCAGCGATACCCATTCCGTGCCACTGAGTTTCATGCTGTACGCGGGCGCGGGCAAATTGACATGGACCATGTTGGCCGGCGGAAATTGCCCGGGCGCAACGGGCTGGGGCCGGGTGATTTCGCGGGGCGGCGGCGCAGGCGCAGGCGCGGGCGCAGGTGGTTGAGGGAGGTGTGGTGCGGGACGTGAAATGGTAGTGGCGGGAGGTGGTGTGGGCGTCGGCTGGGGCTGGACAGGACGCGTTGCGGGCCTGGGCGGGATCGGCCGAGGAGGTGTCGTGGACGGAGGGATGGGCTTGGGGGGCTGGGGCGTGGGGCGCGGGTTGACAATTGTCACATGCGGCACCGGCGCGGGATTTGCTCCCGGCGCGCGATACACGATGGGTTTGCTGGTGCGCGGGGCTCCCTGGCAACCTGCCAACAGGGCCAATACAAGCCACACTCCACGCCACTGGCCTTGGATTCGTTTCACCTCCTTTGACGGTTTGAACCGCAAAAACGGCCGTATTCTAGTCAAAACGATTCCGGGGTCGAGCCTTTTCCTGTCAACGCACTTGCCGTCGTCTTCGCTCCGCCCCCATACTCGCCGCACCGATGCGTATTCTTATCGCCATCACCGGCGCCAGCGGCGCCATCTATACACAGCGTTTGCTCGACCGGTTGGACGGCTTGGGACACGAGGTTCATGTGATCCTGAGCAGTTACGCGCAGACAGTCCTTGGGGAGGAATTGCCGGATGGCTTGCACTTGCCCGGGGGCGCGAAACAGCATTCTGCCAAAAGCATGCATGTGCCGTTTGCGAGTGGTTCCAGCGCGGCGGATGTCATGGTGGTCATTCCCTGCAGCATGGGGACGCTGGGGCGCATTGCCCACGGCACGAGTGAGGATGCGCTCCTGCGTGCGGCGGATGTTGTTTTAAAGGAGGGGAAAAAGCTCATTTTGGTGCCGCGCGAGACGCCTTTAAATCTCGTGCAGATCAGGAACATGGAACTGTTGTTGCAGGCGGGCGCGGTCATGCTGCCCGCCAATCCTTTCTTTTACAGTGGTGCATCGACCATCGAGGAACTGGCCGACACGGTGGTTGCGCGAGTTCTGGATCACATGGGCGTGCCCCACAACATTGGCCCGCGCTGGACGGAGGAACTGGATTAGGCGCGGGGTTGACTTTTCGGTTTTGGCAAGTGGGTGCGCAACAGGTCGAGTGCCTGCTGGGTGGCCACGAACTTGAAGGTTGCGCGGTCAACGGGATTATGCCGCTGGATGGCGTGGGTCTCGGTGGGGGTGGCTAGGGCAATGTGAACGGTGCCCACCGGTTTGTCTTTCGTGCCTCCTCCGGGGCCGGCGATGCCGGTGGTGGCGAGGGCGTAGGTTGTACCGTGGAGGCCACGAGCGCCTTCGGCCATGGCTCGCGCGGTGGGCTGGCTCACGGCACCGTGTTCAGAGAGGGTGTCTCCTTCAACTCCCAGGATCGTTTGCTTGGCGGTGTTGCTGTAGGTGACGTGACCGGCGTGAAGAACGGCGGAGGCGCCGGGGATATTGGTCAGGCGGTTGGCGAGATGGCCGCCGGTGCAGGATTCGGCCAAAGCCAGAGTTTCGCCTCGCTGAGTGAGGCGTTCAATGATGTGTTGCTCAAGGGTGTCATCATCGACCCCGAATATGAAGGGGCCAATGGTTTTGCGGACGAGAGTCTCGGCTTGATCGATCAGGGTTGGATCGGATGCGCGAAGCCGGAGATCCACCTCGCCGTTGCGAGCGCAGTAGCCGATGTCGAGGCCGGCCAACTCGGAGAGTGGCGGGCTTACTTTTTCCTCCACGAGCGATTCGCCCATGCCGGCGATTTTCAGAATGCGGGTTGTGGCCGGGCTCGCGGGGGGACAGTGTTCCCTTAACAGAGGCAAGGCTTGGCGGGTGAACATGGGGCGGAGCTCGCGGGGTGGGCCGGGAAGCATGAGGAGGTGAGTACCCTCGTGCTCCAAAAAAAGGCCAGGGGCGGTGCCATGGGCGTTTTGGAGGACCGTGGCACCTTGGGGGACTTGGGCTTGGGCAAAGACGCTTTCGGGCATGGGCCGGCGAATCCGCTGGAAGATGGTGGTGATGTGTTCGCGGACGGAGGGATCTTCGCGTAGGGGGAGGCCGAGCAGGGCGGCGATGCGGCCCCGGGTGATGTCGTCCGCGGTGGGACCGAGGCCGCCGGTGGTGATGATGAGGTCGGCGCGTTCAAGCGCCTCGCGAACGGCGGCCTCGATGGCGGGGGCGGTGTCGGGGATGGTGACTTGCCGGGTGAGGGTCCAGCCGTGGGCGTCCAGCTGGGTGCCAAGCCATTGCTGGTGGGTGTTGAGAACCCGGCCCAGAAGCAGTTCGCTGCCGGTGGTGATCAACTCAATGTCCACGCCGGACGTTGGCAGGTTTGGCAAAAGGGAACAACCGCGCGTTGACTTGGCGATGGGCTTTTTTCATACTACTTCTCATGCCGGAGGCGGGCACAGACTTACGCGCGAATGCCAAGGCGCGTTTCTTTGAATTTCTGGAGGAGAAGAACCTACGTTTGACAGGCCAGCGCCGGGCGATTGTGGATGCCGTATTCAGCACGGATGAACATTTCACCGCGGAGCAACTGCTTGAGATGGCGCGAGCGCGGGATGAAAGTGTGTCCCGCGCGACGGTGTATCGCACGTTGCCGTTGTTGACGGAGAGCGGACTGGTGCATGAGATGGATTTCGGCAAGGACTACAAGATTTACGATCCCAATTACGCGGATCATCCCAACCACAATCATTTGATTTGTGAGGACTGTGACAAGATCGTGGAATTCGAAAGTGATCAACTGGAGCGGCTGGAAAGCGAAATCAGCCATGACTTGGGATTTGAGGTGAAATCGCAACAATTGCGGATCACCGGCAGTTGCGAGGAATTGAAGAAACTCGGTGCCTGCAAAAACAAGGCCAGTTGACCCATGGGCACTTCTTCCCGGGCGGCAAAGCGGCCCACACAACTCTCCCCCTTGGCCAAAGGGGTCGTGTGTTTCGCGGTTGCGATTTCCTTCATTACCGGATTCATGACGAGCGAAATGCTGGAAGATCAGGAGCCTTCCGAGGGGCGGGGCATGCTGCAGGGGCAGGTGCAGACATTGGATCCGGAATTGTTTGGAGACGGCGAGAGTCAGCCTGCTCCTCCCGCGGAAAAGACCTTCAATTGGCGGGGGTTGCACGGCCTAACCAGCCCATTTCTGGCGGTTGTCTTTGGATGGCTCATGTTTCAGCACGCGCGCGGCGGTTGGCGCATGCGGGAGAACCTCTGGACGGGCGCACCCTTGGTAGTGATTTTCGGGGGGCTGATTGTGACGGGCGGATTCATCCTTTACCCCGAATTTCTTTTTGGCCTCGTGGACTCGCAATCCCAGGAAAATTGGCTGAAATCACTTCACGACCTGCTGGGATGGCTGCTTTTGGTGGGTTTTGTGGGACATTTGGTTGGGGCGAAATTATTTTCAAAAAAAATAAAAAAGGAGGTTGACACTGAGACCCAGTATCAATAGTTTGCGTCCCGACGTTGAGATTGTGTCTCAGTATCACTGAGATTGTGTCTCAGTATCACTGAGATTGTATCTCAGTGGCACACAGCTACATAACCCTTTAATGAAAACTAATCTGAAAGCGAAGTTAACACTTTGGACCGCTGCGCTCAGTTTAACGGTTCCTGGCGTTCGCGCGCAGGAAGAAGTTGATGAGCGCATTCAGGCTCTTGAGCAGAGGATTCTGGCCATGCAACAGGAGTTGCAGGCCATCCGTGGCGACGCGGGCGATGATATCTTCAATGGCGCGCATCTCACCAAGAAATCCGGCATGAACCTGCATTTCTACGGTGAAGCAAAGTACAACTGGACCAAGGGCTCCAATGGCAACTATTTCGATCCGCACCGGTTCGTGATGATGCCTTCCTACAAGATCAACGACTGGATTTTCTTCAACTCCGAGTTGGAAGTCGAGCACGGTGGTGTGGATGACTCGGATGACAGTCGCTGGCGTGGTGCCGTGGAGTTGGAGCAGATGTATGCTGACGTCAAGGTCAATGACTGGCTGAACTGGCGCTCGATTGGCGTGTCGCTGATTCCCGTTGGCACCATCAATCTGTATCATGAGCCGGACCTGTTCTACTCGGTGCATCGCCCGATCATGTACAAGTACATCATTCCATCGACTTGGATGGAGGGTTCGACCGGCTTCTTTGGTGACGTGCCCAATGTTGAGGGACTGAGCTACATGTTCCTCGTGTCACAAGGCCTGAGCTCGGCTGATGCCAAGATTGATGACTCGAAAGGCACTCGCAATGCCCGCCCAAACCTGTACGCCAAGGGCGACAACCGTCAGTTGGCTTATTCGTTCCGTCTCGCCTACGATGGTTCCGGCGCGGAATCCGAGTGGCTCAAGGGCTTCGCGGGCAGTGTCTCCACTTACATTGGCAACTATCAGGAGAACACCACTTCGGATACCTCCGCCATCCTGTGGGATGTGGAAGCCAGCTACCGTTTCCAAAGCGGCACGCTCAAGAATTTTGAGCTGATTGCCGATTATGCCCAGTGGCATTTTGGCAATCCCAGCGCGATTGCCGACGTAAATGTGGGTGAAAACCAGTACGGTTATCGTCTTGAGGCGGCGTATCATCACGGCTTCGGTGCCGGCCAGGAGTTGGTTCCATTCTTCCGCTATGAGGGATATGACCTTTCGGACGATGGCGTAGGCAAGGCGGGCTTTGTGGAGTCCGGCTCCAAGAACTACCTCACCTACGGTGCGGCGTGGTTTCTGGATCCTGCCTTCGTGATCAAGGCCGCGGTACGGCAGTCTTTGGACGTTGCCTCCAGTTCGGAATTTTCCCTGGGTGTCGGTTACCATTTTTAAATGCGATCGGCTTCAGTTAACTCCTGCGAAATCGCCGGTGCCCGTCTCAGCGGGTGCCGGCCTTTCGCATGTTTGGCCGCGCTTTTCTTTGCTCTGCTTTCGGGGCAACTGGAAGCCAAGGTCTACCTGACCCGCGCTCAGGCCCAGAAGGTTTGTTTTCCCGAGGCCACCCGGTTTGAGCAGAAGCTGGTTCGCTTTTCCAGCGCTCAGATGTCCAATATTAGGAAGGCCAGTGGTGTGGAGGTGAAAATTCCCGGCGTGCGCTGTATGCTCGCGTGGCGGGGGGAAACGCTTGAGGGCGCGGTCATCTTCGATTACGTGCTTGGCAAATCCGAAGTCATCGACTACTGCGTCGCCCTGACACCCAAGGGAGACGTAAAGCAGATTGAGGTTTTGCAGTATCGTGAAAGTCACGGTTATGAAATTCGCCGTGACGGATGGCGGCGGCAATTTGTCGGCAAAACCACCGTCTCCAAGCTGCGCCTCCATGACGACATTGCCAACATCACCGGTGCCACCATCAGCTGCCGCAACGTCACCTCGGGCGTCAAGCGCGTGCTCCACACTTGGCGTTTGGTGTTGCGCCCTGCTCTGGTTGCTGCCAGCCGGCTGCCAGACAACTCCAAGTAGTTCTGGACGCGATGCCGGGACAACCCGGATCCAGCCCCATCTTGGCACGTTCGTTGCCATAACCGTCCATCACCCGGATACCGATGCCGCCCATCGCGCCATCAACGCTGCTTTCGAGGAAATTCGTGCCGTGGACAAGCTCCTCAGCATCCATCGGCCAGATAGCGAACTGGCGAGACTCAACCAACTCGCCCCCAAACAGCCCGTCCAAGCCAGCCCTGAGTTGTTCGCCATCCTAACCCGGGTGCTCACCTTGGCCCGCGAATCTAAAGGGGCCTTTGACCCCACCATTCGCCCACTCGCAGATCTCTGGGGCTTTATCAGAAAGGAAGGCTATCGGCTCCCCACTCCTGCCGAACGCCGGGCCATCTTGCCCAACATAGGCTGGGACAAGGTCACCCTGGATCCCCCGCGCCGGCTAGTCCGGTTTGCCAATTCTGGCCTCTCTATTGACCCCGGCGGCTTCGGGAAAGGCTATGCCGTCGATCGAGCTATTCATCGCCTTCAACAGCTCGGCATCGAGAACGCAAAGGTCGAAGCCGGTGGCGATCTGCGGGTTATGGGGCTTCCGCCCGGCCGCGGCCACTGGACAATCCGTCTGGAAGATCCGCAAAAAAAAGGCAACCGCATCTCCATTCCCCTGCGCAGCGGCGCGATTAGTACATCCGGCAATTACGAGAATTTTTTCATGTCCGGCGGCAAGCGCTACAGCCACCTGCTGGATCCCAGAACAGGCTTGCCCGTTCAAGGCATAGCCAGCTGCACGGTTGTCGCTCCCACCTGCCTTGAGACGGATGCATTAGCCACGGCCTGTTTCATCCTTGGTCCCGAGTCAGGGTTGCGCCTGTTCAAGAACCGGATTGGGATTCTGTGGTTCACGGAGGAACGGGGAAAATTATCAACCATGAAGTCCCTCAATTTTCCCGAGTGACATTGGCCAAGCCATTGAGAACAAGATAACACTGTCCAGTGGCTTCCCTTCGCCGTACGCTCGGTGAGCGATGAGCGACTCAGTGCAACGCATCAAGGCCATCGATTCCCACACGGCCGGCGAACCTACGCGGGTAGTGGTGGAGGGTCTACCGGAATTCGCCGGGTCGCCGGAGGCGTGGCGGGATTTTCTGCGCGATAATCATGACGGTCTGCGCACTGCGGTGGCCTGTGAACCTCGCGGGCACGAGGCGATGGTGGGCGCGTACCTGTTGCCGCCCACGCAACCGGACTGCGTGGCGGGCGTGGTGTTCTTTAACAACGTTGGCTACCTGCACGGTTGTTTGCACGGGTCGATCGGCGTGACCGTCACCCTCGCGCACCTCGGCCGCTTGAGTGATGGCGAAAACAAAATCGAAACGCCAACCGGCATCGTGACCGTGCGCCCGCCCGAGGATGGCTGGGTGACCGTGCAAAACGTCCGCAGCTACCGCCACGCCGCCGCCGTACTGGTGGACGTGCCCGGCTGGGGCACGGTGCAGGGCGATGTGGCTTGGGGCGGCAACTGGTTTTTTCTCATTGAAGCTGGGGATACGATCGAAGTGGATTTCAAAAATCTCGATCAACTTACCGAATTCACCTGCGCCGTGCGTGATGCGTTGGAAGCGAACGGCATCACCGGTGCGGACGGAGGCGAGATCGATCATATCGAGGTGTTCGGCCCGCCAGCGGATGGTTTGGCCGACAGCAAAAATTTCGTCCTCTGCCCCGGGCGCGAATACGACCGTTCCCCCTGCGGCACGGGCACCAGCGCCAAGCTCGCCTGCCTGCATGCCACGGGCAAACTGCAGCCCGGCCAGCCATGGCGGCAGGCGGGGATTCTCGACACCGTCTTCGAAGGCTCCGTGGCCGAGGCCCCTGAAGGCGGCGTGATCCCCACCGTGAAAGGCCGCGCCTTCGTCACCGGTGAAAATGAGTTGCTCATTCACCCGAAGGATCCATTCGCCGATGGCATCGTCTACTCCCGTGCCTGACCGCGATCACGACATCCTGATCATCGGCGGCGGTGTCATTGGCCTCTGCTGCGGGTGGTATCTTTCGCAGGCCGGGCGCACGGTCACGATTCTCGATCGCGATCCCACGCGGCGCGAATCCTGTTCCGATGAAAACGCCGGCATGGTCGTGCCCAGCCATTTTATCCCGCTCGCCGCGCCGGGCGTCATTGCGCAGGGGCTCAAGTGGATGCTCAACCCGAAGAGCCCGTTTTATCTGCGGCCGCGATTGGATCCCGCGCTGTGGAGTTGGTGCTGGCAATTTTTCCGGCATGCCAACGCCCAGCATGTCAACGACACCAAGCAACTGCTCGCCGACTTCAGCCTCGAAAGCCGTCGGCTGTTTCTCGAGTTGGCCGATGAA
>PBVU01000038.1:0-7961 GCA_002728775.1 Verrucomicrobiales bacterium
CACCCACATATTACCATCCGGATCGAACTGTGATCCAAAGGCGTATTCGTGATAATCGCCATTGATCCCCCAACCGTCGCTGACGGTTTCAAAGATATCGGCGCGGCCATCGCCGTCCTCATCCTGAATTCGCGTCACTTCGCAGCGCTGGGTGGCATAAAGCCACCCATCATTCCAATGGATGCCGATGGGTTCGTGCAAGCCGCGGGCATAGAGCTTCAGCTTCATGTCATCGGCCTTGCCGAGCGGATTGCTGACGGTGTAGATATCGCCGCGACGCGTGCTGACAGCAAGCTTGCCGTTGGGCAGCATGGCCAACCCGCTAGCCTCCAGCACCACACCCTCGGGTAGCGGCACACGGGTGATCTTGTAATAATCTTCCTGCTTCGGAACCGCTGCCTGCAAGGACAAGCCAACGATCATCAATCCGGTAATCAACGTAAGTTTCTTCATTTCAAATCTCCCTGGTTGTTTAGTTGAGGTCCCACTCGTACTTGGCGCTGATGACGGCTTTACCCTTCAGATCAATGGGAACGATAAGTTCCTTGCCGCCCTCCGCATCACGCAGGATGGGCTCACCGGGGGCCGTGATGGTCAGCTTGAGTCCGGCACCAATCTTCCAGCTTCTGTCCTCCTTGGTAATCGCACCATCGGCGGCGGCCAGATAGTAATACTTGCCGCTGCCCATGAGCGTCAGTTGCCGGATGAAGGAAGGTAACGGAGCTGCCTGCGGAACGATGTAGTCTTCGACCCTCGTCTGGCCAGCGGAATAGAGGAATGTGGGCCGTTGATTTCCATCAAGTTTGTAGCCGCGAAAGCGCAAACCCTTGGCCCGATCATCCGCATTGTTATTCAAGTCCAGCACCGGCCAAGGCGCCTTGGCATCGGGTAGTTGTGCGACGGCCTGAGCGCGCTTGAGTTTGATGAGGTAATGTCCAGCGGGCGGCTGGAAGCCCTGCCCGCGTCCGTTCCAATGCTTGGCACCGTCCATGAACGCGCCGTGCCAGAGCATGACGTAGTTCATGGCGTTGGCATCAAAGCAGACATTGACCAGCTCAGGATAGCCCACACCAATGCCACGCGGTGAGGCACCGGCGATGAAGTTGCGGTACATTACTGCCTCGTTGTTCAGCGGGATGATGGGGTTGCCGGTGGCGGGGCCGCCGCCGCCGCCTTGCGGGGCCGTGTTGCGCGCGAGTTGCAGGTTCTTGATGCCCGGCCCAGCCATGTCCAGCGACAAATGCTCGCCACCACCTTTCTCAAAAAACTCCAGCCGAATCGGCACCATCCCAACATCCAGCGCGATGGTTCCACTTTTGGATACCACACCATGCACGCCGTCGTTGTCCACGACCACCTTGCCGTTCACGATCAGCTTCGAGCCATCATCAGAAGCCAACTTGAACGTATAGCTGCCCTTCTTTTTGATATCCAGCTCGCCTTGAATCACCAGACCAAAGTTGTCGCGGCGCTCGGAAAAAGTTGTGTCCGCAATGCCACTCTTGGCCTTGCCGGATTTTGCAGGCTTAAGCTTGTCGAAATCCGGCAGCTTGTCCCATGAGCCATGGTAAACCTTGTACTCAAAATTCTGTATGGCACCCTTGGCCACAATGCCACCGGAGGACGGCGCGGTGCCATCACTCAGGCTTTTCACGTAGGCGATGAGTGCCTTCATCTCCTCATCATTCACTGCGGGGGGCGGCGGCATCGGCGCAGCAGCGCTCTTGACCACCTTGGCGATGGGATTCCGTACCGACTCGATGAAGTACGCTTCGTCAAACTTCGCCGTGGCATCCTTGCCTCCAAAGCCAAGCGTCACCGTGCGTTCTGTTCCCCAAAAATTCCCGTTGAACTGCGGAGCTTTCATCGCGATGCCCGCCGACGCCGGCGGCCCTCCGGGCACTTGGTGACAGGTCGCGCAAATCTTGGCCTGAAAAATATCCCGGCCCTTGGCGATCAACTCCGGACTGTCCGCCGCCCCGGCTCCACCGGCCAGCGCCAGCATTACTAGCGCCACCGGCCATCTCTTTTGGTTCATTAGAATGCTCTTCATGAAAATGAGGTTTGGAAGCGCGAAGTCTGGCCATCGCAAGCGCCACTGGCAAGCCCCTTTCATCCAAAAAAATCCGCCCACAATAATCACAACCGAGGCGGCACCGGTGTGCCCCGCGGCTGGCCACGGTTGCCCCACCACCAAGCCAGCCAAAATACACACAAGGGTCCAAACGCCAGCGCCCACGTCACTGGCGCCAAAAACCATAACACCGGCCACATGGTTCCGCTTACAGTTTCAGTGGCGGCTGTCTTAAATGCCGATGCTGCCTTGTCGATCACTTTTCGTGCCGTGCGCCGGCTTTCCTCGTTGCCACCGCCTGGGCTCACTTCACGCAGCACGGCTTCCGCCTCCACATCATCCAAGGGATTCTGCACATGCTGATCCCACAAGAACTGGGCCACACGCTTCAGCACCAGTCGCTGAGTCCCCGAAATCTCTTGGCGATCCAGCCACATGTCCAGTTGTCTCCCCAAATTCTTTTCCAGTTCCGCCACTTTACCACGCAGTCCCGATGAGGCCTTAACCAAGGCCGCCACGTCTTTTACCAACAATGCATCCGCCTTTCCTCCCCCCAGCCGTGCCTCCGCGCGAAAAAACATGAGAGCCGCATAGGAGTGACCCAGCGTCTTGTGAAAAAAATCCCCGTCGCGCACCCAGCGTTTGGCCCCCGTTCCAGCGCCCCAAACCATTCCCATCGAGCATCCTCCCATGCCCAACACCCCGGCCAACAAAACGGCCCACGGCCACTTTATCCTGCGACTCCAGTTCCAGCGCCCCTCCAACCATTTCTCATCCCGCATCAGGCGCCACAGATAAAAACCGCCCACCGATCCCGCCAACAACCCCAGCAATGCCATCCCCGCGCTCCACCCCATCACCTGTCCCGCCAAGCCCAGCAACTCATCCGTCACGTCTGACAACATCCCACCCAATCGACTCCACACCGAGGACGGTTCCGCAGCCCCCGATTGGCCGGCCAAGATCAAGATCAGAATCAACCACCGCACGCCGATATTTTACCCTTCGGGTGCCTCGAGGCAAACGGACAAATTTCGTACAAAAAAGACACGCTCTCCCCTTGCCACCCGCACATATCATGATAGAATCGTCAGATTAGCAGAATTGAGCCCCATTCAACGGCCGGTTAAGGATTCAATTTGAAACGATATTTGATGATTGACCGTCTGTGGAAATTGCCGGACGCTGCTTGGCCGATTTTGCAGAAACAGCAAACAACAAGCCTATCATGGAAGAACAAAAAAAATGGACCAAGAAAACCCTCCGCAAGGAGGACTGGGACTTTTCTGCCCTCGCGAAACTTCCCAAGACAGCAATCAACCGTGTGTTCCTCTGGGAACTGGATCGGGAACTGGGAAGCGGCCAAGGCCCCTTCACCTCGAAAGCCGAGAACCGGGCTTATCTCGCCGCCGCGCGAAAATCAGACCCGGCGATTGAAGAATCCGGCAAGGCCACCAAGGGCGACAAGCTCTCCACCATTCATTCATTCCGGGTGAACTGGGCCGCCACCAAGCCGGACCTGATCAGGGAATTCGCCGCATGGGTGGACAAGAACTCTACACCTTTCACGGTTTTCCCCAGTAAGACACGCGGCCGTCCGCGCAACCAATTCACGCTATTGGAGAAGATTTCCATTCACCGTTTTCAGCAGGCAGGCTACTCCGGCGGACCGAAATTCTTCCGTGAGGAAGCCACCGACAAATACCGCAAAAACCTCCAGCGAATCAACTGGACCCTCGTAAAGCGGGAATTGACCGGCGTCATTGCAGCGCGCAAGGCCGAGCTAAAGGCCATCGAGCGCCGTACCGGCAAGAAGTGGGCCAAGGTGCTCTACTAGCCCAAACAAACCCCCTTTGGACAACCGCCCCCACCAAAGGGCGGTTTTTTTGTGACCTCTACTGCACGGACTTTAATGAGCCATCCGGAAAATATATCCGCTGCCCCACTCGTTTCCCTTCCTGATAAGTCTTCTCCCAGTGCAACTGTCCATTGGCATAATACGCCAACAATGTCCCCGTCCCATTGTCCAACTGGCTTGCCCGCGATCCATCCGGCTTGAATGTCGTGCCATTCACCAACCTCCCGCGATCGAACTGAAGATCTGTCCGCGCCAAGCCGCCATCAAACCACGATTGCGCCCGCCCATGGTACACTCCATTCACATACGTCCATTCCACCTTTTTAATGCCACTGAGATACCACACCGTAAACAATCCCTCCAGACGGCCATTGACAATCCTTCCTTTGCGCCGTTCCCCATCAATCGTGTGGTCAAACTCCCCGTTGTAAAACTCCCCCATCCCCGGCTGATAATATAAACCATCTTGCCCCATCACCCACGGCTCACGGAAACCGCCACCACAGCCACCTGCCATCATCAGGCCCAGAAAGAGCAAGGAAATCGTTCTCATGTGACTCTCAATTCACCTGCGGAACAAACTCGTTCAACATTTTGCGCGCCTCATTCAATTTCGCACTGTCCATCTTGCGTGCCAGCGCGCGAATGGACGAAATGGCCTCCGATTGCCCATCCAAGGCCGCCAGTCCCCACCAGAAATAAGCCTTTGCCTGATCCTTCTCCACACCTCTGCCCGCATGATACATCGCCCCCAAGTTCGCCTGCGCCGGTGCATGCCCCTGATTTGCCGCCCGCCTGTACCACTCCAGCGCTCCCTTTAAATCCCCCTTCACTCCCCGCCCCGTAGCCAGTGAATAGGCCAGATTGTTCTGCGCTCCCGCGTGGCCCTGCTCCGCCGCCTTGCGATACCATTCGACAGCTTTCTCAGGCTCCTTTTCTTCCAGCCCCATGCCCATATTGAACTGACCCGCGGCATGTCCGCCATTCGCCGCCAACAGCAGGAATTTTCCCGCCCCCTCCTCGTCCTTCGGCACCCCATCGCCCGCGCGCAATTTCACACCCACGTTGTTGGCCGCCGCCATGACACCTTGAGCCGCGGCTTTTTTATATAACTCAACAGCTCTTTTATCGTCTCGATTCACGTCCCGCCCGTCATCCAATCGAACCGCCAGGAAGTACTGCGCTCCCGCGTGCCCGCCTTCCGCCGCCTTGCCGATCCATTCCACCCCCTTGTTCATATCCTTACCCACGGACGTTCCCTCCAGCAAATGGACACCCAGATAAAATTGTGACGCCGTGTCACCTTCCGCCGCCTTGGTTTCCACATCCTTGAAAGCAGGCATTTTTGTCGGCACACCCGCCGCAATCTGCTGTAAAATCTCCTTCTGCTGGCCTAGCGCCACCATCCGAATTTGGCGGTTGGCATAACGTGATTTCAAACGCGACAACTGACCCTGCCAATGCGCAGCCTTGGCCAAATCCCTCTCCGTTCCCACGCCGGCCTGAAAACGCCGCGAAATTTCCTGCATGGCCTCCACCTGACAACCCAACGCCGACTCCAGAAACCAGTGCGTCGCCTTGGTATCATCCGGCTGGACATCCTGACCATTTGTGTAACGGCGCGCCAAGGCCAGTTGAGCCGTGGCGTGCTCGTTTTCCGCGGCTTTTTGAAGCAGTTCCATTCCGCGCTTGGCATCCCGCGCAATGTTGTCCCCGGCACGGCCATTAAAATACAAGCCCGATAGAAAATTTTGCGCGCCTGAATGGCCTAGGTCACACGCATCCGTGATCAACTTGATTCCCCGTGCTGCATTTTTGGGAGCCGCCGCTCCACCTTGGCCATACAGGTAAATGAGCCCGAGCGAATACTTGGCGGAAGCGTAGTTTTGCGCCGCCGCCTTGTCGTACCACTTGACGCATTCCGCCATATCCGATGGCAACCCATAGCCGTAACGCGACATGTAACCCAGCGCGTACTGCGCGCGCGGCAGATTGCGATTTGCCAATTCGCGCATTTCGCCAAGCACATCCTGAAAATATTCATCCGCCTTGGCCACATCTCTCGCTAGACCACGCCCCTCGCGATAATGCTGGCCCAAATAATATCGTGACCAGAGGTGATTATTTTTGGCGGCCCGCAGATACCATTTCACCGCCTCGGACGGATCAATCAGCACACCGCGTCCGTTCACATACTGGATGCCAATGTTGAACTGGGCCGAGGCATGCTCCTTGGATGCCGCTTTTTTATACCATTCAATTGCCTTGGCGTGATCCGGCTTGGTGCCCCAGCCGGAGGAAAACATCAGCCCCACTAGGTTTTGCGCCGCCGCATCGTTATTCTCCGTGCCGATTACGATCAACTTCTTCAGTGCCCCCGCAAAATGGGCATCCGCCTTGGCGGCATCCGGCTCCACGCCGTTCCCGTGCTTGGTGTGATAGCCGAGGATGTAAATTGCCCTCGCAAACCCTTGGTCCGCGGATTTTTTGAACCACGCAATGCCCTCCGGCTTGTCCTGCTCAACGCCAACGCCGTCAAAAACCAAGTCACCATACATCAACTGTCCACGAGGATCGCCATCCTCGGCGAGTTTCTTGAGTCCGGGCGCAGCCGCCTTGGCCAATTCATCCGCCTTGGCCACATCACGCTTCACGCCCACCCCACCGCGAAACTGGCCCGACAGGGCGTACCCCGCCTTGGCATGCCCCTGCGCTACCGCTTTTTCGAACCACTTCGACGCGGCTTGATGATCAATGGTGGTGTTGCGCCCAAACTCGAAGGCATCCCCCAGTTTCCACTGGGCCTCAGCGTCGCCCGCCTCAGCCTTTTTTTGCAACTCAACCAGCTCCGGCGGCAAGGGTGCGGCGAATACCGGCGACGTGACGACCAGAATTAGGGAAGCAAACACCGCTCTCATGCGGCGCATTGTAAATGCGGAACGGCCATTTGTCCGCAAAAAACAAAAAAGCCGTCGAACGACCCGCCAGTCGTCAACGGCTTTAAGGGCTCAAGTGCCGGTCGCCTGTCTCTCCCGTGCGAAGAGCTTCCCTTCCCTTCGCGCGACAGGCGTAGGTTGGGCAGCCGAGCCAAAACCGCCAACCGTCCCGATTCGTTGGTTGCGTTCACCCGGTTAATCGGCGGAATCCGCCCTAACTTTAGAATTTTGTCGAAGAAGTTTTTAACCCATCACTCCATCCGCGCCGCCACCCCGGCGGGTTGCGGGCGCGTGGCCCCCTTCACGGTCATCGGTCCCGTTACTTTCACGTGCACGGGCACTCCATCGTGTTCCAGCTCCCCTTCCAGTACCATCAAGCCCGACATTTCCCCTGCCACATCCAGATGACTTTTCAACGAGCGATGGATGATCCCTTCAAGTCCCAGTTGCAACTCCAGCATGTTTCCATCCGGGTCAGCCAACTCCCCTGCCGCATCGATCTTCACGTCAATCACCGCACAGCGTTCCCCCCTGAACACCCTCAAGCCACGCAGCGTAAGTCGCGCCTTGCCCTCAGACCGAATCAAGTCATGCCCCATCCACCGCTTCATTTGCGCTGCGTCTACTTCCCAACTATCCCCCACACGCAATCGCCGTGCGGGATACAGCGCCGGCGCATAATCCGTTCCCAACTCATTCAACGCCGCAGCTTGATCCGCATCCGGAGCGCCATCCTCCAGCCGAAATGCCCACGCACCATCCCACCGGCGCCCCAGCACTGTGCAGCCGTCCAATGGTCCCCGTTCACGATCCACCTCCTCCGTTTCACCAAACACACGCCTCACGTCCAGTGAGTCCCGCAAATAACGCACGCGCACCCTTGCCAAGTCTCCCGCCGCCAGCACCTCATCCTCCGTCACCTGTCTTCCATCCATCGCCACCGCCCCCTGCACAACTTGGTCGCCAACCGTGATCAGAATATTTCCCTCCGCCAGTTTAAAATGCAACTCCGACCGCACTACCCGCCCCGTCTCCATGGCCGGCCCCCGCAGATCCCAGCCCGACACCCGCGGCGCCGATGCACAGCCAGCCA
>PBVU01000091.1:0-5835 GCA_002728775.1 Verrucomicrobiales bacterium
ATAGGCAGCAGCTGCGTTTTGTGCATTATGCGCACCAAGCAAAGTATTAATACCGTCGAGAGAGCAAACCTGTCGTGGTGTATCCCCTGTCGCGTCAATGAGATTTGTTCCCGATGTATATACGCCTCCGTCCATCGCATCAGCAAACGAGATCGGCACTACTTTCCCAGAACGTTCGGCCGTCAGCTTATCAAAAAGTCCATAACAATCACTATCATCAACACCAATAACAGCAATACCATTTGAGTCCTGTTGTTCAAAAATGCGATATTTAGCACAGATGTATCCATTCATACCGCCATGGCGATCCAAGTGATCTGGACTCAAATTTAACAGGACCGCAATTTCGAAGGCGACCGACGGCGTCAACTCCAGCTGATAGGATGACATTTCCAACACATATATGCCCTCCCCATCCAACGCTTCCAGCGAAAGCGCCGGCTGACCTAAATTCCCGCCAACAGCAACGCGCACGCCACTCTCTGACAGAATGTGCGCTACCAATGCCGTGGTCGTAGATTTTCCGTTCGTCCCGGTGATGCCAATGTAACGTGCCTCAGGTTGCGCACGAACCAGTAATTCTACATCACCCACGATCTCCACTCCAGCATCGCGGGCTGCTTGGACCACGGGGTTTGGCGCAGGGTAAGTGTGGGGAATCCCTGGACTAAGGATCAAGCTATCAAAGGAAGACCAGTCCTGATCCATCAAAGGTGCAACTGGTATCCCACGTGCCGCAGCATTCTTGCATCGTTCAGGCATGTCATCCCCCCCGACGACATCTACCGCAGAAGCCGCCAATGCTTCGACCGCAACCATCCCAGACAAACCCAGTCCCATAACCGCAAATCGCCTGCCTTGCATTTTGCTGAGATCAATCATCGATCACCTCAGTTTCAATGTGGACATGCCGATCAGCGCTAATATCGATGCAATCACCCAAAACCGAATGACAATCGTTGACTCCGCCCAACCCTTTTTTTCAAAGTGGTGATGCAATGGAGCCATAGCGAAAACACGTTTGCCTGTCAGTTTAAAAGAGACCACTTGCACGATGACGGATACCGTCTCCAAAACGAAGAGCCCACCAATTATTGCAAGAACAAACTCATGTTTGGTGACAACGCTGATGGTGCCAAGCGCCCCACCCACCGACAGCGAACCGGTATCACCCATGAATACCATCGCTGGGGGTGCATTGTACCAAAGAAATCCGAGGCTCGCGCCAACTAAAGCGCCGCAGAACACAGAGAGTTCACCAACGCCCACGACGTAGTGAAGCTGAAGATAACCTGAGTAGACGCTGTTACCCACTAGATACGCTATGAACCCGAAACAGGCCGCGGCAATCATAACCGGCACAATCGCCAAACCATCGAGACCGTCGGTTAGATTCACAGCGTTCGAGGCACCAACTATGACAAACACAGCGAAGGGAATGAAGAACCAGCCGAGATTAAACAGTACATTCTTGAAGAATGGGATGACCAAACTGTCGGAAAGTGGCACCGGCCCAATTTTCATAACCCAATAGGCAGCGATAAGCGCAATAATGATTTCCAAAAAAAGTTTGACGCGCCCAGGCAACCCTTTCGAACGATAGCCAGCAAGTTTTAAATAATCGTCCGCGAAGCCAATCGCACCAAACCCCATGGTGATAAGGAGAACAAGCCAAACATAGGCATTGTGAAGGTCGGCCCAAAGCAAAGTGCTAACAGAAATAGCTAAAAGAATTAAAAATCCGCCCATGGTCGGCGTTCCGACCTTCTTAAGATGGCCTTCCGGCACATCCTCGCGCACTGGTGTATTGCCATTCTGCGCTGTTTTGAGCCAATTAATTATCATTGGACCAAATACGAAACTAACAAGAAGAGCGGTCATAATTGCGCCGCCCGTCCGAAATGTGAGATAGCGGAATAAGTTGAAGACAAAGTAATCTTCAGCAAGGGGAACCAGGAGATTAAAGAGCATCCCAACCTACCTGAGAGTCAATTTGGCGGCCGATCATCGCGCTGCCTTATGCGCTAATTCACGCACAACTTCTACATCAGAGAATGGAACAACTTCATTGCCAATAATCTGACCGGTCTCATGGCCCTTTCCAGCAACAATCAGAATATCTCCTTCTGCTAGCTCCGAAATAGCCACGCCAATAGCATCCCGCCGTCCGGCAATTTCTACACATGAAGGGCAGGCAGCAGCGATTTCCTTACGGATATCCCCGGCGTCTTCATACCTGGGATTGTCATCCGTCACGATGACATTTTCAGCCAATTGGCTCGCGATTGCGCCCATTTCGGGGCGTTTGACTGTATCCCGGTTGCCCCCACATCCAAAAACTACGGTCAAACTACGCCCAACATGCGGTCGCGTAGCTGTCAGAATAGTCTTCAAAGCGTCTGGCGTATGAGCATAGTCAACGATGACACGTGCTCCCGACGGCAAACGAACCACTGTTTCCATGCGACCTGGTACGCCCTCGAGCGCCTCAAGTGTTGCTGCGGCATTACTATATTCCACGCCACAGGCGATCACCAAACCAAGTGCCGCTAACGCATTTTCGACTTGAAATGACCCAAGCAGCGGAAACTCGACCGGGTGCTCTGTACCTAGCACCTCAAGCACCAAATTCCAGCCGTCCTCGGTCGGTTCCATAGAACGACATTTGATGTCACCTTTCGAGAGACCATAGCTAAAGAACTCAAAGCCGCGCTCGCGTGCTAGTTCCATCAAAGCCGGGAACTCAGGTGTCTCTGCATTCACTACCATTCCACCCCCAGGCACCAACAGATCACGGAAAAGACGCATCTTGGCCACCCGATATTCTTTCATCGAACCATGATAATCGAGATGATCACGTGTCAAATTGGTGAAAGCGGCGGCCCGAATGGGAACACCGTCAAGGCGGAACTGATCCAACCCATGGCTGGATGCTTCGAGCACAACATTATTGAAACCAGAACTACACAGCTCGAATAGCTGGCGGTGCAAATCCACTGGGTCGGGTGTGGTTAGTCCGCCATCACCCTCGAGACCCGGTCCGGTAATCCCAAGGGTACCAATACTTGCCGCTTTCTGCCCGAGCGCATTCCAAATCTGCCGGGCGAAAGCTGCAACGGACGTCTTGCCATTCGTTCCCGTGACAGCGGCAACCGTCTCTGGTTTCTTGCCATAGAATACGGACGCCATTTGCGCCAAACTAAGCCTCGGATTATCCGCGGTGATCAAGGAGATACCAGGCGTAACGCGTTCTTCCGTTATATCTGGGGTTGAAAGCACGGCAGCAGCGCCTGCACGTAAGGCTGCATCGATATAGTCACGACCATCGAGGCTTGTTCCCGGAATGGCAGCAAAGAGATAACCTGGCCTGACCGCACGGCTATCAGCAGTCAAACCCGTAATCTTAACATCGTCCAGAACCGTCGCTTGGCTCAATTTCACTCCATTCAATAGCTCAGTAAGACGCAAGTGTCCGTGCGCGAAGTGTCCGATTAATGACCACATCGCGGCGTATTTTTGGCAATTCGGATTCGTAGGGACGAATTTCGGCAATCGGGCCGATCTTTTGTACGACGCGACCAACAATCGGCGCAGCAACCCAGCCACCAGTCGCAAATCCATGCGTTTTCTTGGTGCCTTTAGGCTCGTCGAGGAGTGCAAAGACGACGTAACGGGGCTCAAGCGTCGGGAAAGTGCCTATAAAGGAAGACAGCAAAGCACGCCGACGGTATCCGCCAACACCACTTTTCTCTGCCGTTCCAGTCTTGCCACCGATTAGATAACCTGGTGCGTCGGCCCGGCTACCCGTGCCTTCCTCAACAACAAGCCGCATCAATTTACGAATTTTCTCTGAAGTCCGCTCCGAAACAACTCGCAGGCCATCCGGCACGCGGTTCGGGGTCCGTTTTACCAGCGATGGTTGCCGAAACTCTCCACCGTTAACCATTGCAGCAACACCCGTAGCCATCTGTAGCGGACTGACAGCAATACCATGGCCAAAGCCAATGGTCATAGTGCTGACCTTACGCCAAACATTCGGCACC
Source organism: Verrucomicrobiales bacterium (assembly GCA_002728775.1). Taxonomy (GTDB): domain Bacteria; phylum Verrucomicrobiota; class Verrucomicrobiia; order Limisphaerales; family UBA1100; genus UBA6614. Next base: position 4,044 of record PBVU01000091.1, read on the forward strand.
AAAGGCGCACCGACTTCCGGTAACTCCACCTCCGATGGTGACAGCAAGCCAATGTTACCGAGGAAATCCCGTTGCGCCTTCCCACCCACTTCCATAGCAAGACGCGCAGAGCCAATGTTGGAGGAATACATAAAAATTTCCGAAACTGACAACCAGCGGCTTTTCGCATGATAATCCCGGATCGTGAAACGCGAAATCTTCAAAGGCTTTGTTGCATCAAAACGATCATCGAGGCGCGCTACCCCAGATTCGAGCGCCATCGCCGTGGTGAATATTTTAAAGGCGGAGCCTAGCTCGTAAACACCTTGCGCGACACGGTTGAACCGCGATGAGTCTAGTCCGGACTTCGGTCCATTTGGATCGAAATCGGGTAATGAACACATCGCCAAGACCTCACTCGTACGCACATCAAGTATTAGACCCGCCGCACCCTTCGCCGAGAACTCATTTTGGGCCGCCGCCAGTTCACTGCATAAAGCATGTTGCATCCGTATATCGACGGAAAGGACAAGCGGCTCAGCCTGGTCCCGCAATTCCGTTTCGAAATGTCGCTCTACACCAGCAATTCCTTTATCATCTACGTCAACAAAGCCAAGCACATGGGACATCAGACGGCCCTGCGGATAGACGCGCGTCTCCTCTCGCCGGAAATCGATACCAGGCAGCCCAAGCCCAATCACGTCCTGATGCTGTCGCGGTGTGAGCTCTCGTTTGATCCAAATAAATCCGCGTTTTGAAGCTAGACGTTTTGCCACTCGCGCACGATCCAGTTCCGGCAATACAGTAACCAATTGCCTCGCTGTGAAGTCGGCGTCCTGGACTTGACGCGGATTAGCGTAGAGGGATGCCGTCGGAAGACTAGTTGCTAACAAAACGCCATTTCTGTCGACGATATCTGCACGCGCGAATTGCAACCGCACCGGTTTCGGAGCATAGGCGACGCGCGGCTCTACCGCCGCTTGCAGCAAAGTGACATCAACGAGGCGCATACCAACCACAGCGAAAGCCAAGGTCAAGACCGCACCCGTCATCATTAACCGTGCCCGGCCCATATCCAGCGCTTCTCGGGCGACTGGATCAACCGTCTCGGCCGGAGAGGTTATTTGGGGTCGACGCCGGTTAGCTCGTTGTGCCACCGGACCAGTCTTTGCCAGCCAGCGCGCTTTTCGCAACCGTTTGATCATTGCAGCTTTCCTCCTACTACAATGCCGTCTTGAGGACTTGCAGTAGGCTGCGCGAAACTTGCGGGAGAGACCACAGGACGCTCAATTATTCCATCAACCTCGTCACGTTTTGGTAAACGCGAAAATGTTGTGAATTGTGTCGCTGATACCGGCAATAGATTAGGTAACAATTCTTGCGAAAGGGTCTCCAAGCGACTCGGCCGGTTAAAATAGCTCCATTCAGCTTGAAAGACATGAATTGCTTCCTGTTCTCGCACTATATTCCGGTTCACCTCATGCAGACGAGCTTCGAGATTTTCAACCTCGAAGGTGATGTGAAACATCGCTGCCACTGCACTCGCGGCAAGAATTAACCAAATGGCTATGAAGGTGATTTTCATAGTTTTTCGATACCTCCAAACTGCGCCTCACGTGGCCAAGCAGCCACCCCGGTTCGCTCAGCGACCCGCAGTCGTGCTGAACGAGCGCGTGGATTGCGTGTGAGCTCAGTGAGCCCAGGTTTTTGGGCACTACGACGCATGACGTAAAAACTTGGGGAATATTTAGCCTTACTTTGAGGAATGTGACGCGACCCGGATGGCAATGCTCCGCTTCGTTCCCGCAAGAAA
>PBVU01000092.1:0-11541 GCA_002728775.1 Verrucomicrobiales bacterium
ATGAAAAACGTGCGCAAACTCGTGTTGCAGAAATGCCAGATTACAGACCTGAGCCTGCAAAACCTGTTGGCTCTGGAGAAATTGGCGGTCTTGGGACTGGCGGACAATCCCATCACCGACGCGGCCGTTGAAGATTTGGCGCAAATGAAAAACCTGCGGGCCCTTGATTTGCAGGGCACTTTGGTGACACGTCAGGGAGTTGTTCGGCTTCGGCAGGCGTTGCCGGGCTGTGCGGTCATTAACTGACCCTTTGGACGGGGAAAATCTTCCCATCCAGCTTTGGAATCCTGAGGTTCCCCCACAAAAACACCCATAAACTACTGAAATCCCGTGGTTTTATGAGTTGGCACGCAGCTTGCTAAACACATGTCAGGCAAAGACACAGCCTCAAAGACAGAAAATACTATGTAAACCATAGGACTGTAACTTGCCGATTAGATTGGGGCAGGATTCGGGACACTGAATCCTGCCCTTTCTTTTTTGGGGACAAAGGTTGCCTTTGGAAAACCTTCTATTATCAGGATAAAACGAGGAAAAAACGGTTAATTCCGGTCAGCAGCGGCATTTTGAATGACCTGCATTTCCGGCACGCCCAAGCCCTTGAAGCCAATTTCCCGTGAACCGGGTTCCCAGCGCATGATTTCCGCGTGGCCATCCACAAAGCTCATGGAGCAGCGATTGCCATTGTAGTCGCCGGGGGTATCGAAATTCAGTGAAAAACCGGGTTTGTCAGAGCCAATCACCTCGCCAAAAGATGAGGTCTGCACATCGAGAAAAACCACGGTTTCCGATGGCCAAGCCACCTTTGACAAGTGTTCGATGGAACCATCGCCAATGCCATTGAGCTTGTTGTTGAGGGCCACGGATCGCACGGCTGCCTTCTGTTCGCCCTTGAAATTGAAAGTGTTGTAGTCGCCGGGATTCCGGAACATGGCTTGTTGGCCGGAGATGTAGTCGGACAAACTGCCTGTCAGGAAAGTTTGCTCATCCACTCGGCTGTCCAGCCGGGGATCTGAACTCAGGTTGTGTTTGCACCAGGTCTCGGTCTTGTGCGCGATGTTCAGCACCATAACGTCGCTGTTGTCATCGGTGTACATTTGCCAAGCCGCTTGGAGTTGTTTCTTATCGGATTGGCTCTTGGAGGCATTCGCCTTCTGCTTGGCGGCTGACAGGGTGGGGATGAGAATGGACGCAAGAATGCCGATGATGGCAATCACCACCAGCAGCTCAATCAGCGTAAAACCGCTGTTTTTTTGAGACCCAATGCTCACTGCCCAGAGTTTATCACAGTTCAATGGCGTTTTCCAGCGTTTGGGGACATTTTTTGCCGGCAAACTTGCGGGCTTGCGGGGTCGGGCCAAATGCGGTTGATTGTTGAAAAAACGGATGCAAATCCACATCAATCGCAACGGTCAACAATTTGGCCCCTACACTCGCGAGGAGGTTCAGGCTTATCTCGGCGATGGCAGCTTGTCTGCCGAGGATTGGGCATGGCACGAGGGCATGGGCGATTGGCAGCAGTTGAACCAGATCAACCTCGGCCTCGCGGCGTCCACGAGTGTTGCCTCCTCCGATGTGGAAATTGACATCACTCCGGAAGCTACCACTCCCGTCCCGGCTCAAGCGGCTCCATCTTCGGCACCCGGTGGCGCGGGAGGAGGTGTCAGCGCCGAGTCTGCCATGGAGCGCCTGCGCAAGCTTCAGCGCGGGAACATGCCAACAAAGGCCAAGCCAAGTGCACGTCGCGATCCAAAGGCAAAGGGAGCGGGAAAAACCGGTGCCAAGGGAGCGCAGCCTGCGGACGTGATTGATGCGGCCCCGGCGGTTCCCAAGGCCAAGGGACAGACGATTGCCATGGCGGCCATTGGTATTTGTGTCCTATGCGGGGCGGGGTATGCCGCCATGAAATTTTTTGATAAGGACGAGGACGCGCCGCCCAAGATTATCGTTCCCGATGCGGTTACAAACGATGCTGAGCAAAAACTCCAAAAGCTCAACGCGCAGGTGACTCGTGATCAGGATGACCAGATCAACGGCATTCGCATTGCTGGCATCAACATTACCACCAACGGCTGGAAGGTGCTGGTGCAGTTGAAAAACATCCAGAAATTGGATGTGACCCGTTGCGGCATTGACGACATGGGCGCGGTGAATCTTCGCCAGTTTGCCCACCTACAGCGGCTCAATATTTCCAGCAATCAACTCACCGATAAATCCGTGGTGATACTCAAGGAACTCTCGCGGCTTCGGTTCCTGAACCTTAAGGGCAACAAGATGACCAAGAACGGTGTGGCCACCATTCGCGCGGCGCTGCCCAACTGCATTGTTGAACACGGCGTTGCGCCGGTGCCTCCCGGCCCTGTTCCGCCGCCCGGTAAGGCTCCGGCCCCAGGCAAATGACGTTGGACAAATCCACCCAAAGGGCGCAGGTTGGGGAAGAAAAATGATTGCTCACTTTTTTAAAACCACCCTGCTGTGCCTGACCTTGGCGGTGGTTGGTTGTGGCAAGGAGGTGTCACCCGCACCGGATGGGACGTTGCCCAATCCGGCCAAAGTCGCGGGAGGCGGGGGAACCAACCAAGCCAAGCTCCCCGACGCAAAGGGATCGACTGCAGGAACGGGCCAGCCGGTATCGGCTGAAGACATCGATGCCAAGGCCAAGGCTAACGCGGCAAAGGCGGCGCCGGTTGTGGAAGCCATGCTCAAGGGCTTGGGCAATGGCCAGCCGGTGGCGGTTTGGGATGCGCTGCCCGCACCGTTCCAGAAGGATCTGAATGACTTGGCCAGACAGTTTCTGGCATCGATCGACCCGCAAGTGCGTCTGCGGGCGTTTGCCTCCAGCGGGCGCGTTGGCAAGGTAATGGCTGAAAAGAAGGCGTTGCTGCTGCCGGTGTTGCAAAGCTTGCCGCAATCGCGTCAGCCGGAGCATGTCATGGCCAAGTTGGTGAAATACTACGACGGCGTCGCCATGCTAGCGGCGACAATCTCGCAAAGTGAAATGGCCACGATCGCTTGGCAAGAGGCGCCGGATCTTGGCAAGGTGCTGACGGCGGATGGGGGCAAGCTGTTGTCACACGGATTGGCCTTGGCGGAGGACGACGATTTGTTGACCAAGCTGAATGATTTCAAGTCCGCCGCCGTCAAGCCCGGGGCCCCGCAAGGCGGCAATCCCACCGTGATCATTACGACCACCCGCAGTGTCAGCACGAATGTCGTGGCGCGTTTTGATGACAAATGGCTGCCTCTGGCCGCCTTGCCCCTGATGAGTCAGGTGGCCCAGTGGAAGGCTGGGTTGTCCGCCAAACCCATGAATGCCCAGGCCAAGGCTGCTCTTTTGGCTGAGTTGGATACGCTGGATGGTGCGCTGACAGCCGTGGAGCAAGCCGTTAATATTCAACAGGTCAATCGGGCGGTCATCGGGCTGACGGCGGTCTCGCGTTTGCTGGGCGGCAAGGGAGCGGTGGCGGCACAACCCACGACGCCAACCCAGCCGACCGCGGCCACGGCACCGGGGCGTAAGGTGGCTTGGAACTTTGGTGGCGGCGAGGCCACCACGCGGATCGACGGCTTTTTGCGCCGCAAACAAGAGGAAGTGACGCAGGTCTTGGGCACTCCCGACAATCAGTTTGTTCCTCCCAACGTTCAGCAGGTGGAGGTGTATTGGCTGTACGAAAATATGCAGATCAATGACCTCAAGCGCAATGTGCGCGGAACCCGGGTGGCGTTTGGGTTCAAAGATGGTGTGGTGGTGGATGTGCGGGTCCAGTAGCCTTTGACATTGAAAAACCGTCCATTGTGAGGCAGGGTAGGGCATGGGCAGCGAGCAGAAACCGCCGAGTCTTTGGGATCAGGCTAATGAGCCGGCCCCGGAGGCGGCCGCTCCAAAGGAGAAGATGTCGCGTGGCAAACTCGTGGCCATCATTGTTGCCCTTGTGCTCCTCTTTGGCGGAGGCATTGGGATGACAGTTTGGTGGATGACCCGGGACAAGGGCGGGCCGGTGGCCAAGGAGGGGATCACCCCTGACCAGGCGGTCAAGGGCTGGTACACGGCCTTGGCCAATAACCAGCCGCAGGTGCTTTGGGACGCGCAGCCGGTGAGCCTGCGGCAATCCCTTGCCGATCGCGTCAAGAAAATGGGCGCCGCAGCAGCCGGCAAGCCGAGGGTGTTCACCCGGGGCATGGAGGTTGCGCGCAATTTCGCCCAGTTGATCCAGAACAAGAAGGACGTGTTCATCGGCGTTCTGGATTTCAAGCCGGAAGCCGCCAACAACGCCAATCTGGCCAACCTCATCAACTCATCCTTGGGTGGATTGACCGATGGCGAAGGGCCGGATCCCAATGCCTTGACAGGTGCCATCGGCAATGCGGCTTTTGCGGCCATCATCCAAAAATACAAGGCAGACCTGAAAATCGAACCATGGATGTTCGGGGCCACCGCGGATATTTTGTTCACCCTGCTTGACAGCGATCTTAAGGACATCAACTGGCTGCAGAACCCCAATCTGGATAATTTCGTGGCCGAGACGGGTTCGGCCTTGATGAAGAAACTCGATGCCATCCCCGGGCAAGAAGGCGAGGCGTCGTGGCACGCGGGATTCAAGCAGCCGGTCAATCAGATTCAGGTTAAAACCATCTCCAATGAAGCCGGGAAGGCGCTGGTTGAAGTGACCTATCCGCCGTTGCCCTTCCTTGGTACCACGGCTGGCACACAAACGCTGCAACTGGTCCTAGTGGATGGTAAATGGAAGCTGTCACAGCCCGACCTGATTTTTCGTGCCTTGCAGGCGGGCATCGCCGGCGTGGACGCAAAGGTGCAGACGATGGAGCAGTTTCAAACTGTTGCCGCGCAGATCGGGGGTATGGGCGCCGCGGATGAGAACAGCCTGATTGACGGTCTGGACACGGTGGACGACTTCATCGTGGAAATTGATCGTGACGTGCGAACCACGGAGGATCTCATTGGTTACCTGCGCAAAAAAGTGATGGGCAATTTGGAGAACGCCTTGGGCGGGAACTTTGGTTTGGGCGGATTGACAGACCCCGAGCCGCCCACCCCCAAGCCGGCAGCCACCTCAACCAATGCCTCTCCCATTATCGGGGCCATCCCGGACCGTCCCGCGGGCGTCACGAATGCGATCGCCGGGACCATCAACCCCAACACCCCCACGGGCATCCACCGGGGCCTGCTTTGGTTGGCCTATTATCAGGGCGCGCAGTACCAGTTTGCCCCCAATATGGTTGGATACTCCATGGAGTATCACTTTGGCAACAAGCCCCAGAACAAGCTACTGCAGTCCTTGGGCCAGCCGGACAAGATCGAGGATGGTAAGTGGTTTTACGCGGGCCTACGCATCATTGATGCCCGCAACCGGCAGCCCCTGCGCAATGCGGTATTCACTGTCACCAATCGTCTGGTGACACAGGTTTTGTGTTACTAGCGGGGCCGGGGCAAAGGCCGCAACCAATTGTATCCTTGAAAAAACAGCCAAACTGGACTCCAATACCGCGCATGATGAAGGCGACAAGAATCCTTTCTGCCTTGGCACTCGCCGTGATCGCGGGTGCCTGTGGAAACAAGGTCACGCACGAAACGGGTGAAACGCGTGGAGATGAAGCCGCTGGGGTGGAATTGTCCGTGCGATCGAGCGTGAAAGGACAGATCGCCTCCAACATCGTGGAGATCACCGAGAACATCCGCGAGATGTCGCAGACCGTGAAGGACGACACGGCAATGGTCACCGGCCGCGCCCGCCAAGTTGCCGGACAGGTTTCCGATATTGCCGATGGCGGTGTGAATGCCGGGGTTTACCTCACCCCCCGCGCTTCCGCCCAGTGGGAATACAAGGTCATCACGCCGGAAGTGGAGGAATTGGAGTCCGAGTTGAACCGTCTTGGCGAGGAGGGCTGGGAACTGTTCTCCGAGCGGGAAGAAAACGGCCAAACCTCCTACCTGCTCAAGCGCCGGCGCTCCTGAATTTTGTGGGGCGATTGGCGCAGTGGCTAGCGCACCGGCTTTACACGCCGTTGGTCGGGGGTTCGAATCCCTCATCGCCCACCATTTTTTAGTCGGGTTTTCTAGGGATTTTCTTCACTAACCCCTCACGGTGAGGGTGAACCAGCTGTGGTTTAACACAGTTTGTACACAACCATTTAGCACGAGGATGTACCGTGAAGGACAATTCAAACTTCCCGCTTCGCGTCAAGCGTGGCGGTTGCGATGTCATCATCTATGCCCCCAGTGAGGCACTGAAATATTACCGGATCAGTTACCGGGTTGGGGGTAAACGCCGCCAACGCACATTCAAGACACTGGAAGAAGCCCAAAGGGAGACCAACGCTCTTCTCGACAAGTTGGGAACGGGCGAGACTTCAGTGGCCGATCTTTCCACGCTCGATGTGGCTATGCTGCACACTGCCAAGAGGGAACTTGAGGGAATAAATGTGAGACTGGATCGGGCATGCTATGAATATGCCCAAAACATCAAGAGGTTGGGTAATTCATCTCTGGAAGAAGCCGTTAACTTCTATATTGAACACAATCCTGGCAGGTTGAAGGATATTAATGTCGGTGAATTGGCAGGGGAATTTCTTCAGGCAAAGAAAGATGCCGGAGTATCCCCGTATTACCTGCGTGATCTGCGCAACCGGATAGGGACTTTTGCCAGGAACTTAAACTGTAGGGTAGGGGAACTGACTGCCGAAAAGGTGGCTCACCGCTTTCATCAGCTGGGCTTCAAGCCGGAGAATCACAACAATCAGTATCGAGTAATGCGGACATTCTTCCGATATGGTCAGGCTCAAGTGGCAGGACATCCGGTTTGCCGCACGCACACTGGTGGTCGATGCCTTTAATGCGAAGACAGCGTCCCGCAGAACGGTTCCAATCTGCGAGGCGGCACTCATGTGGTTACGGCCATACAAAGGCCGAGAAGGCAGGATATGGGCGAGAACAGATGCCTACTGGAGCAAGTCACTCCACCGGTTGCACCAGCAGGTAAAGGTCAGGCAACAACCCAATGGACTTAGGCATAGCTACATCTCCTACCGGCTGACGCTAACCGGCGACGTCAACCGGACAGCATTGGAAGCAGGCAATAGTCCGGCCATGATCCACTCGCATTACCACGCACTGGTGGAAGACCCGGCTATGGCCAGTAAATGGTTTGAGGTGGGGCTGGAGGAAGACGGGAAGGTTGTCAGGGCGATTGCGGGGTAAAGAAGGGAATATGCATCATAGGCTTAATCCACAACCCTCCGTGCACTTTACTACACTTGAGTGCCCCACCATAATGGACTATCCTGTTGGGGATGCCCAGGGGTGAGTCATCCAACCAAAAACAACCGGATGCGGATGGGCCGTTTAGTTTATGGGCAGATGACCCTTTAGCCCTTATCCCCCACGAACAGGTTAAAGCTGCCCTGACCGAATGGTTTGCGGAAGATCACCGGGCGGAGTGGGACAACCATTCCCCTGATTATGGTCAAGAGTTCTTTCTGAGTCGTGAAGCTGGACTTAGAGCCTATGCAGGTTACGAGTCAGACTTTTACCTCCGAACGCTTTATCACCATGATCGTGAGGAAGAGCGAGAATTCCCAGAGCAATGGAGGATTGATCAATTTGGAGAATGTATGTTTTTGGAAGCCATAAACCGCCAAAAAGAAGATGCATTGGCGAATATGCATTTCAGTTGGCTTTTTGATGCAAAGAGCAAAAGAAAAGATAAGAGGTTTTTTGTCAGGTTAGGGCAATGGCTGGAAAGGGAAAAAGAGAGGCCCACCCCCAATGTGGCAATAAAGCGTTACGCAGTGGAATACGATCGGTTTATGATCCCATTTGAATTTGCTACTGACGAGTTCGCCGCTCAAGTAATGACCTATGTTGATCAACGCAATGAGAATGACATTGACGTAGACCACTCTTCAGACAAAACCCGAAAGTGGCGTACCAATTATTTGCGGCTCCCCCTCACTAAACCCGTAGCTGGCAAGTGGTCGAGGAAGAAGCAGGAGGCCCATTATATAGGGGAATCCTGCCGCCAACATCAGATTCCGCTGCCTTCAGGTTTACCGGAAGTAAAATAGCAATTTCACTTCCGCGTGTGTTCCGTGCCATTCCGTAATGATGCGGGCATGGTCAACACCATAAGTAAACATAAAGGCAAAGGTCAAAAAACCTCTGTAGAACTTCCCGCCTTCATACGGCTTCCACGTTCAGGTGAACGCTGCTGGCTAACACAGCTTAGCCGCAGCGGACTGTTGAACATCCTCCGGACAGGAAAGGTGGCGTCCCACTCAATACAGCTGCCGGAGAGAAGCCGTGGGGCGCGGTTAATCGACACCAAATCATTGCTGGCATTTCTACGGTCATGCCCGGCTGAAACACAGGAAAAAAGTGGAGACAATCCACGACAGCCAAAGCCCCTAGGTCACGGCTGTAATCACGGAAATAAGGAGGTCAAATGAAGGAGACCATTCTATCATATATTATCAACGCCACCGGCAGGGAGACAGCCGACATCCCAGTAGGGCAAGCTGCGGAAGACATCCGCTCAGGTCGATACAGGCAAGCCGTACAGGATGTGCGCTCAGCCTATCAATTCGGCGGCAAGAAGGAGGCAGGGCCATTAAAGAAACAGCTGCCAGCCATCCTGTTTAGTGGCCGCTTCAAGCAGCGCAACACAGGGGGGATCGAGCAACACAGCGGCATTCTGGTGGCTGACCTTGATGGATTGGCAGCCGAGCGTATTGAGGAGCTGCGAGCCAGACTCAAGGAAGACCTCCACGTCCTCCTCTGTTTCCTCAGCCCGACAGCCTCAGGCTTGAAGGTTGGCTTCAGGGTGCCAGCAGATGCAGACAGGCACGCCGATTCATTTGCTGCGGTGGCCACCCATGTTAAGGAGAAATATGGTGAGGACATAGACCAAGCCTGCAAGGACCTGGCCCGCCTCTGCTTCGTTAGCCATGACCCAGACCTGTACGTCAACTGGGAGGCGGAGGAGATGGAGGTGGCCGTCCAGGTGGATGCCCCACCGCCCATCAATGTGGATTTGGAAAGTCAGTATGGGCAGGCATTTTACCTGAGCCAAAATGGCGGCATAAAGACCATCAATCACCGCTATTGGGCTGGGCTTTATCTGGCAGAAAACCACCTGCTGTATGAACCCGCTGAAGCCCGGTTTTATGAGTATCAGGAAGACCGTGGCTTATGGCAGCCGGTAACTGAGGCGCGGCTTCGTGAAGCCATTGCAGCTCGTCTGCTGGAATTTAGCCGTGATGACCAGAACGGAAATTTTGAAGCGAAAATAAACCGCCCGAATCTAGATACCATCATAGCCCACCTTAAGGGTTTGGCCGAGAGGGCGGATGTCTTCAACCAGAAGAAACGTATCGTCCACTGTGCCAACGGGGTTCTTCGCCTACAGCCTGAGGGAGGGGCGGATTTCACCGAGTTCAGTGTTGCCGACTACTCACGCAACCAAAGTCCCATTGGATTTGACAAGGAAGCGCAGTGTCCGCGCTTCCTGAACGAATTCATTTACCGCAGCGTGGGTGAAGAGGACGCCCTGCTCATTCAGAAATGGATGGGACTGGCCCTGCTGGGTGACAACGCGCCGCAGAAGTTCCTCATTCTTGATGGCCAGTCAGGCGGAGGAAAATCCACCCTGATTGATGTTATCAATTCAGTCGTGGGAAGCCAAAACGTCTACCAGCTTCGGACCGAACATTTGGGGGACCGGTTTGAGTTGTTTCGTTACATCGGCAAAACCCTGTTGATCGGGTCGGATGTATCCGGCAAATTCCTGATGGGGAGGCATGCCCACATCATCAAGTCATTGGTGGGCGGTGACCCTCTTAGTGCGGAGGGTAAAAGCAGCAACGGCGACTTTGAGATTAAGGGCAACTTTAACATCGTCATCAGTTGCAACACCCGCCTGAAGGTGCTTCTTGAGGGAGATATTGGCGCGTGGAAACGGCGTCTCCTCATAGTTCGCTATGAGAAAGAACCTCCCAAGAAACCCATCCCTGACTTTGGTGTCCAGCTTGTTGAGGAGGAGGGCAGTGGCATCCTTAACTGGGCATTGGTGGGGCTACAGATGGCTCTAGAGGACATTAATGAGATCGGGACACTCCGCCTTAGTGAAGACCAGATACAACGCGTGGACGCTCTTTTGGCAGAGTCTGAATCAGTCCGTCACTGCGTCGAACATTGCTTCATCAAGGACGACAACGGGGATGTTACCAGCGATGAGGCGGTCCAAGCCTATGCCGAATACTGCTCAGACCGGGGCTGGCATCCACTGCCTATTACCACAGCCCAGCAACAGTTCCCTGACTTGATGTTGGAGTTCTTCAGCGCACCCAAAAGCCATAGCTGTAAACGCAATGAGAAGTCTGTGAGGGGCTGGAGGGGAGTTCGCCTGACAGACACAGCCCCCGAACACTTTGACCTATGAAGGCACCTCCCATGACCGTCATAGAACGCGCTAGACGATATGTGTCCAAGATGCCCGAGGCAATTTCAGGCCAGCACGGACACTCCACGATGTTCAGCGTGGCCTGTGTACTGGTTCAGGGGTTTAGCTTGGACATGGCCGATGCACGAATGTTACTGGCTGAGTACAACGCCACGCTCACGGAGCCTTTCAATGAAAGGGAGGTTGACCATAAGCTACAGGATGCAGCCAAAGCCCAATCCGCCAGAGGCCAGGGGTATCTGCTTAACGCTTCGGACAGGACAGCCAACATTAGGGTAACACCCAAGAAGCCAGTCAATCGGCCACCCCAAACAGTCCAGAGGGTATGCTTTGGGACGCTTGGGACGGGTATTTCTCATACGGTTTTGAAAAGCATATATAAAAATAAGAAGAAAACCATTAGGGAGTCAGATTTGGGCGTCCCACCCGTCCCAAAGCTGGGAAACAATAAGGCAAAACCTGACAAGGAGTCAGAAAAGGGCGTCCCACCCGTCCCAAGGGGAGGTGGTAAACCAACCCTCTCTCCCGCTGGGGTACTGCGAATCCCCATGAATACCCCCATCCGTTATCGCTACTGGCTTAAAGGCACATCTTTTGAGCCTGCGGGGGTGGAAATTCTTAGCCTAAGCGAAATCAGGTCGTCTCTTTTTGGCAAAAATATACCTGCAAAAACGGGTAATTAGCGGAAAGCCACCTAGCAAATTTATGGGCAAACGCAAAATCAAGACACTCGAACTCGGCACAGTACCCCTTTTGGTCCGCATTGGGCAGGCCAGTCGCCTTTTCGGTATCGGCCGGCCTCAGCTGATGGATTTGGTGAAGGCCGGCAAGGTGCGCACCATTCGTCTCTCACCACGCGGCCAGCACCGGTTCCCCACCTATGAACTGGCCCACGCCCTGGGCATGTCTGATATGGTGGCGCGAGTGGGCATTCCAGTGAACCGCGATCTGCTGCGTAATCTTGAGGACGAGATTCGGGATGCGGTGAGCAGGGTTCAGGAGGCTTTCCGGCACGAGTTACGATCGGAACTGGCGAAGTTGCGGCAGGACATAGTCCAAGAACCAG
>PBVU01000093.1:0-6525 GCA_002728775.1 Verrucomicrobiales bacterium
CGTTTATGCCACCCACCGTGATCGGCGAAGCCATGATGAATCGAACGAATGATGTTGTACTTGTCGGCAATCTTGGCATGCCGCGGAAACAACTCGCAAACCTCCATCCCCGGCACGTTGGTCTTGATGGGCATGAACTCGCCACGATACTCGCTCGGCGCCTCGGGCTTCATGTCGTACATCTCCATATGCGGCGGCCCGCCCGGCAGCCACACGAAAATGACCGACGTATCCTTGCCGCCCCCCCCTGGCACCGCACTCTTCGCCTGCGCCTCCAGCAACCCCGCCAAACCCATGCCGCAAGCCGCTCCGCCAACCTCCAAAAAAGATCGCCGCGAAACCGGCCCCGGACAAAATGCAGTCCCGTCACTCACTGCGCACATTCTAAGGCATTCTGAAGTCGAATGGAATTCAAAAAGGAAAAAATCGAAGGTCCCAAATCAAATCCACAGTTCAAAATTCAAAAGCACTTCCGGCAACACAGGCTGTTTTGAATTTTGCCCTGTGCCATTTACTTTCGACTTTTACTTCCCAGTCAGATTCCCAGCGTGACTTTCAAGCGTCTTGGCGGCAAAGTCGGCTCCTCTCATGGCCAAATCTACCAAGAAAATCGTGGCGCGCAGCGGGCGTTTTGCCAAGGCAGCGGCGCGTGAGGCCAACGCTTTCACGGCCTCGGTGGGCTTTGATTACCGGTTGGCTCCCTACGACATCGCCGGCTCCATCGCCCACGCGCGCATGTTGCATCATGTGGGGTTGTTGAAGAAAAAGGAACTGGCGGCCATCGAGAAGGGGCTCAACGCCATCGGACGGGAGATTGAGGAGGGCAAGTTCAAATGGCGTCGGGAACTGGAGGATGTGCACATGAACATCGAAGCCGCGCTGACCCGGAGAACTGCAGCTGGCGCCAAGCTCCACACGGGACGTTCCCGCAATGACCAAGTGGCGGTGGACACGCGCATGTGGCTGCGAGATGAAGTCTGCGAATTGGCCAATGAAATTCACAACCTGCAACTGGCGCTCATTGAATTGGCGGAAAACAATCTGGAAGTGGTTATCCCGGGTTACACGCACCTGCAGCGGGCGCAACCGGTTTATCTCGCGCACCATTTGTTGGCCTACGTGGAGATGTTCGAGCGGGATTATGAGCGACTGCTCGATTGCCTCGTGCGAGTGAATGTCTGCCCACTGGGCAGTGGAGCCATCGCCGGCACAACCCTGCCGTTGGATCGTGAGTTTGTGGCGCGCGAACTGGGTTTCGTGGATGCGCACGACCAGCCCATGGTCACGCAAAACTCCATGGACGCAGTGGCGGATCGGGATTACATCATCGAGTTTTGCGCGGTGACGGCGCTGTTGGCTGCCCACCAGTCGCGCCTGTGCGAGGACTTGGTTCTGTGGTCCAGCGCAGAATTCGGCTTCATTGAAATCGGAGACGCCTACACCACCGGCTCATCGTTGATGCCGCAGAAGAAGAATCCGGATATCTGCGAGCTGGTCCGCGGCAAATCCGGGCGCGTGGCAGGCAATCTGGTGGCCCTCCTGACCACCCTGAAGGGATTGCCGCTGACCTACAACAGCGACCTTCAGGAAGACAAGGAACGGCTGTTTGACAGTTGTGACACGGCCCGCAATACCACCCGCATTCTGGCCGCCATGCTGCGTGACACGGCGATAAACGAAGCGGCCTGCGCCAAGGCTGCGGACGATCCCAACCTGCTGGCAACGGATCTGGTGGACTGGCTGGTGGAACAGGGCACACCCTTTCGCGACGCGCATCACGTGGTGGGCGCGGTGGTGGCGTTGGCGGAGAAGAAGGGGAAGCGGTTGGACAAGTTGACGGCCACGGAATTGAAAAAGGCGGACAAGCGCCTGTCTCGCGAGGCGCTACAGGTGTTCGACCTGAAGACGGCACTGGACCGGCGCACGGCGATTGGCGCACCGGGCACAGCCGAGGTCAAGCGGCGTCTGGCGCATTGGCACAAGTTCCTCCGCCACTGACATGGCGGTGGCTGCCAATGAACTGCTCGGCCCCATCCTGCGGGATGTGTCACGATCCTTTTACCTGACCCTCCGCGTGCTGCCTCACACGGTGCGCCCGCAAATTGGCCTGGCTTACCTGCTGGCCCGAACTTCCGACACGGTGGCCGACACGGGGCTGGTGCCGTGGAAGGATCGCGTAGAAAAACTGCGGCAATTCCGCGAGCGCATTCGCTACGCGGACGCGTTGCCGGTGGAATTCAATGACCTCATGGAGCACCAGGGCAATCCGGCGGAACACCGGCTGATGATGCGCAGCCACGAGACTCTGGAACTGCTCGATTCCCTGACGCCGGAAGATCGCGGGCAGGTTCAGTTGCTGCTCGAGACCATTACCCGAGGACAGGAGCTGGACCTGCGCCGATTTGGCGATGGCCAAAAACTGGTTGCCCTACAGACGCCCCGTGAACTCGATGACTACACCTACCATGTGGCCGGTTGCGTGGGGGAATTCTGGACGCGTCTAACACGCAAGTATTGTTTCCCGGATGTTCAGATGGATGACGATGCCTTCCTGGCGGACGCAGCGAATTTTGGCCGAGGCTTGCAGCTTGTAAATGTGCTCCGCGATCTCCCACGGGATCTTCGCGAAGGCCGTTGCTACCTGCCCGCGCAGGATCTCGATAGCGCAGGGCTGGAACCGGAAGATTTGCTGGAGGCCGAGAACATGGCCGCCCTTCGGCCAGTCTTCAATAAGTGGATGCGCACCGCGCGCGCACACTTGGAGGCCGGCTGGCGATACACCAACTCTATTCCATTCAACCACTATCGGCTGCGGCTGGCCTGCGCGTGGCCAATCCTGCTGGGAACCAAGACCCTCGACAAGCTGGCGGACGCGAATCCACTGCAATCCGAGCCGCGCATCAAGGCCACGCGCGGCGAGGTTCGGGGCATTATCTGGCGCACCGTGTGGCGACTACCATTCCGCGGTGCGTGGCAAAACTTGTTCACACCAGCCTGATTCCGGTTGCCAGCAGGACGAGCCTTGCCTACCTTGAATCCAAGGAGGGAAGGATGTCTGTTCGACTATTCAGCGCGCTTGTGTTGGCCGGGTGGCTTCTGTGTGGGCCGCTTATCAACGGGGCGGATCGCAAGCCACAGGCAACGCCCAGCCCGCTGGAGGCAAGGCAGGATGCTGTACGACAAGCCAAGGATCGCATTCAGGCTCGGCACTTGGCCTTTGACGTGGTGAAACAGAGATACGAGGCCAAGCGGCGAGCCTTGGATGGGCTTCTTGACGCCGCCAAGTCACGCCAGCAGAAGATCTCCGCGCTCGCAGCCATAGCCCGGCAGAAACAAGACCAGATCAACAACGAGAAAGCCCGGACGCTGGTTGAGGAAAGGCTGATCGCCAAGATCATCCGCGAACGCGACGCGGCTGAGGAACTGGCCATCGCGGCGGTGATTCGCAGTTTGGAATCGGAAAATCCAAATTTTCGGGACAACGCCATTCGCGCGGCAAAGCAGCAGGCCGAACAAGCCGAGGCAGGCATGGTGACGGAACTGCTGGACCTCCCGGTTCTAAACAATGCCCTGCCCATGACCTATTATCAGGGGGGAGTGCCCAAGGACAACCTCGTGGCCAAGATCACGCCCACGGAGACATTTACGCCGTCAATCGCAGTCCGACCGGACAAGGAAACAATGGAGCGCTCCGTCAAGCAGCGAATGTCGCTCCGCAAGGTGGCCGACATCGCCCGGCAACAACAAGCCCTCAAGGCCGAACGAGCCCGCCAGAATCGAGAATCCAAGCTTAAAGAACTGATCGACCTGTACAAGAAAGACAAAATCTCCGCGGCCGAATATTACCGGCGCAAGGAACTACTTTTAAACGGAACGGGACAGTAATCCCGCCCGGTTCTCCACCGCCCCGGTTGTTTAACATCCGGGGCGGTTCCGTTTTCACACTGTTTTCGCATTGGATGCAGACAAGTCTTTTGGCATAACCCTCGGCCATGCACGATTTTCGATACGTGCGCGGCAAGCTGTATTGTGAGGGGGTTTCTATCGAACCCCTCGCGAAAAAGCACGGCACGCCGTTGTACGTGTACTCATCCAAAACGCTCACCGACCACTTCACCAAGCTGAATGACGCCCTCGACCCGCTTGATCGGCTGGTGTGTTTTGCGATGAAGTCCAACTCCAACCTTGGCGTGATGCGCACGCTGGCGGACTTGGGTAGTGGCTTCGATACCGTAAGCGGCGGCGAGATCCAGCGCGTCATCGCCGCCGGCGGCAATCCGCGCAAATGCGTGTTTGCCGGGGTGGGCAAGACCGAAGAAGAGATCGCCTTTGCCCTGCGTAAGGGCATTTACTCCTTTAACGTTGAGAGCGAGCCAGAGCTGGAACGCATCAACCGCATTGCCGGCAAGCTGAAGAAGCAGGCGCCCATCGCCATCCGCGTGAATCCCAACGTGGACGCCAAGACACACAAGAAAATCACCACCGGCACATACGAAAACAAGTTTGGCATCGCGTTTGAGAAAATACCCACCGTGTACGCACGTGCCGCCAAGCTCCCACACATCCGCCTGCGCGGACTCCAAATGCACATTGGCTCGCAGCTCACGCAGGTGAAGCCGTTCGCCGACGCGGTGCGCAAGGTGGCCCCGCTGGCCGCCAAGCTGAAGAAGAAACACGGCATTGAATTCCTCAGCATCGGCGGCGGGCTGGGCATCATGTACGAGGATGCCCTCGCCAGTGGCGGCACCGACTGGTGGCAGCAGCCGGCCGCCAAGGACATTTTAACCCCACAAAAATACGCCGACACCCTCGTGCCGCTGCTGCAACCGCTGGGGCTCAAGGTGCTGCTTGAACCGGGCCGCTTCATTTCCGGCAATGCCGGCATTCTCGTCACGCGCGTGGAGTATGTGAAGCGCACCGGCAAAAAATATTTTGCCATTGTCGACGCCGCGATGAACGACCTGATCCGGCCGGCGTTTTACGAGAGCTACCACGAGATTATTCCCGTGCGCCAATCACGCCGGCGCGCCGTACCCACGGATGTGGTCGGTGGCATCTGCGAAACCGGCGACACTTTTTGCAAAGATCGCCCCATTCCGAAAGTGGAGGAGGGCGAACTGGTCGCCATGCTCAGCGCGGGTGCGTACGGCTTCGTGATGGCCGGCACTTACAACACCCGGCCAATGCCAGCCGAAGTGCTGGTGAAGGGCCGTAAAGCCGCCGTCGTACGCCAACGCCAAAAGGTGAAAGCCATCTGGGAAGATGAAACGATCGCGCCCTGGCAGGGATGATCGGATTCACCTCCGAAACGCAGAAAAAAGCCCCGGAATAGTCCGGGGCTTTTGCTTGATCAGCGTGATCAAAATGGTTTCGAAATCATTTTGCTAAAGCCGTCTTGGTCGGCTCGCCGTTCGCGGCTGTCTTCAGCTTTTCGTAAGTCGATTTCAGCTCGTCGATGCGCGCCTCTTCCTTGGCGAGCTCGTTGGCAAGCTTCGTGGCCTCGGCGGTCTTGGTCTCGGCGAGTTTTCCCTGCTCAGCGATTGTCGCGGTGAGCTGCTGCATGCGCGCTGTGTGATCCTTTTCCACGTTCGCGTGTGCGGAGGTGGCGGTGGTCACGGCCGTTTTCATCGTGGAAACATTAGCCTCGGCCGGCGTCTGAAGCTCGACGGCCTTCTTGGCCATCGCCGCCTGGGCGGTTGCCATCTCCTTCTTGCGCGTCTCGATGAGTGTGGCGGCCGTGGTGGCGGCGGTGGTCATCTTGGTAACATTCGCCGTGGCGGTGGTGGCAGCCGTTTCGGCCGTCTTGGCCGCGGCATCAGCGGCGGCCACTGCCTTGGCGGCCTCGGTGATCTCAGCGTTCACCTGCGCCATCACGGCCGCGCCCGCGGTGGCGGCGGCGGCCAGCTCCGTCGTAGTGGCAGCCGCAGCAGCCTGAGCGGCTTGGGCGGGTTTTTGTTTTTGGGCAATCACATTTTCCAGAGCGGACTTGGATGCGTTGGCCGCGGCGCGCTGGGTGGTGGCGGCCTGCGCCTTGAGTTTTTGATCAGCCGTAGCCTTGGTGAGGTTTGCGGTGGTTGCAGTGATCAATGCCTGCGTGTCGGTCACGGCTTTGATGGCAGCCTTGTAAGCGGCATCCGCCTTGGCAACCTCGGCCTTCACGGCGGTGAGCGCCTTTTCGGCGTTGGCCTTGTTGACCGGCGCGGCGGCGGCAACGGCATCCGCCTTGGCGACGGCGGCGCGGGCGGTCTTTTGTTTACCGGTGGAAAGTGCATCGAGCGTGGCCTTGACGGTGTCAGCAGCCTTGCGCTTGGCCTCAGCATCCGCCTTGAGTTTGGCGTCCTTGGCGGCGGCGGTTTCGGCCGCTTGTGCAGCCATTTCGGCGGCAAGGAAAGCCATGAGTGCGGCTTTCACCTCGGCATTCACGCCAGCAAGCGCCTTGTCCGCGGCGGACTTGGCCACGGGTGCAGCGGCAGCGGCCTTTGCCATTTCGGCAAGCTTGGCCTCGGCAGGCTTTTGCTTGGTGGA
>PBVU01000039.1:0-6014 GCA_002728775.1 Verrucomicrobiales bacterium
CGAGCCCAACGAGGATGCCATCAAGCGCGTCATTGAACTCCTGCGTATTCGCAAGGCGCAGATGGATTTGCAGACAGCTACTGACGAACTGGCCAAGCTGGAAGGCAGGAAGGATCCGGTGGAGTTTGGTGACATTGCCGCGGAGTTGGCGTTTCAGCAATTCGAGCTGGAGCGTGACCTCAAACTGGAGCGTGACCAGCGAGGCGATGGGAAATTTCTGAGCTTTGCCCAGAGCGACATGGCCGAGTCACGCAATTATCTGGACAAGACGCCGCTTGCTGAAATCGGGCAGCAGCAAATGGAGGCGACTGCCGAGCATCTGGAGAAGGCTGTGCTGGCCTTGGAACAGGCGTTTGAAAAGGCGGCTGATGCTGCGGATTTGGCCGAAACCCCGGAACAGGAGTCTGCAGCTCAGTTGGCCCGCAAACTCGCTGGTGAGTCCGCCGATCATCTTCGCAAGTTGATCTCAAAGGCGCGCAATACCGCCGGGGAACGTGGAAATGTGAGTGATCTGCTGCTGGATTTGGGCGACTTGGATTACCGAATCCAGCCCGCGCAGGAGGAGATCAAAGAAATCGAGAAGGAGATCAACAGCGACAATTGTGATCCCCAGGCAGAAGAAGATTTGGCCGAGGCGAAGAAGGCGCTTGCCCAAGCGCTCAAGGATAAGAATGCAAAGCAGAAGGCCCTGACAGAGGCCATTCGTGCCGCACTCAAGGCCGCCGTGGAATTGGGCAAGGAAGCTGCGGAAGCCAAGGAAAAGCGGGTGCCTGCCGTCGAGAAGGCAGCCAACGATGGTCAGACGGATGCGGCCGAGGAAATCGAGGACTTGAAGACAGCCCTTGCCGAGGCGGCCAAGCGCGCCCAACAGGCGGCCGAGTCACTCAAGAAGCATGAGCAATTGGCGGCGGACGAAAAGCCGGCTATTCTTCCGCCAACGGGCAAACCTACTGCCAGCGCGCAAAAGGCGGTTATTCTCAAGATCGAGCGGGAGATCAAAGAGTTAATGCAATCCGCAAGCGGGCAGGGGGAGAGTGGTGAGCAGCCGCCGATGGATCCCGAGACGCTCAAGCTGTTGATGGAAATGATGCGGATGCTTCAAGAGCAGGGCCTAATGCCGGAGTCCTCCTCCAGCCAGTCTCAGTCGCAAGGCAGCAGCAGCTCGCAGTCGCAGGGGAACGGCCAGGGCAATTCACCCGGCCAGAGTAATGCCGGGGGCACAACGAACCGCACCAACCCGATCGAGGGCGACGGTTTCAACCGCAACGATCCGAGCCGCGAAACTCCCCAGGCTTCCGGCGCCGGCGGTCGTGTGCCATCTGAGTATCAGGATAAAATTCAGGCTTATTTGCGCGCACTCCGGGCGCGGCAGAATCGTGACAAGTAATGCGCATTAAACACTTGATAATCTTTGCGTTGATGGGCGGCTTGGTGATGGCCGCCCATCAAGCGCGTGCACAGCGGACTTTTGTGGGTTCCACCAAGCACCTGAAGGACGTGGAACGTATGTACGTGAAGGGACTCAAGGCCCTAGCCAAGAGCCAGCAGCCAGATGGGTCGTTTAGCGGCGGCGGCAGGGATCATTACGGGACGCAGCCTGGCGTGGTCGGCTTGGCGGTGGTGGCAATGCTCGCCCACGGGGATGATCCAAACTTCGGCCCCTATTCACGCAACATTACCAACGGGATCAATTTTATCCTGAAACAACAGAATAATAGGACCGGCTACATTGGTACCTCCATGTACAACCATGGCTTTGCCACCTTGGCTCTGGCTGAGGCGTATGGGACGGTGTTGGATCCAAAGAATCGCATTGGCAAGGGCCTTACCAACGCGGTGCAGTTGATCCTCCGGGCGCAATCCGTGCGCAAGAGTTCTCAGTATCAGGGAGGTTGGCGCTATTCACCCGAGAGCACGGATAGTGACACTACTGTCTCGGGGGCCAACTTTGTCGCGCTTTTGGCAGCCCTCAACGCGGGCGTCAAGATTCCAAAGAAAGCCGTGGAGGATGGCCTCAAGTATATCAAAAACAGTCAGTCCAGCGACGGCGGTATTGGGTATACCACGGCGGGGGGGGCCAATGGGCCGCGCAGCGCGATCGGCGCGCTAATGTTTTGTTTGGCCAAAAAGAAGAGGGATCCGGCGTATAAGCGCGTCATGGATTATTTATACCGCCAGCCGGCCGACGGAGGATACTCGCACTACTACCACTACTACCTCTACTACGCCTCACAGGCGTTTTTCCATGGACCGGACCCGGACCAGTGGGAAAGATGGAATACTCAGAACATTGCCACCTTAAAGGAGTCGCAACTGGATGATGGTACTTGGCAGAGCAACTTTGGCACCACTTTCGCTACGGCCTCCTCGCTGTTATCCATGGCTTTAAACTATCGATTCTTGCCGATCTATGAACGCTAAACGGAGTTTGATGCTTGGGACTGGCCTGATTTGCTTGGCAGGTGGGCTGTCCGCCAAGGTTTTGGCGCCGCGCTTGGAGGTGGTGCCGGTTCCCGCCATTGCGGTTCCTGTCCAGCCGGTGGGGCCTGCTCCGGCTATTCACTTAGACCCGATCCGTGACCGTGCGCCATCCCGCACTGTCCGCCGCTCCCTGGCGGTGCCCGATAATGGAGGTTTGGCGGTTGGGGGAGTTGACCGGTTGAAGCTTCTTTTTGGAGACCGCATCAGTGGCCGTTTTCTGGGATTCAACGAAGAAGGTGCGTTGATGTGGAAATCGCCCGCCAGCAAGAGGCCGCTGGAACTGGACGCGGGCAGCCTTGCGCGCGTGGAGTTGGCGGATCGGCCCGTGCCGGAGACATCGCGTACACACACCTGTCGCTTGGTGATGGCGAACGAGGATGAGTTGATGGGTGACCTTGTGGAAGTTAAACCGGGAGAAAAAAAGGGCGACGCAACAGTCATTCTAAATACATGGTATGCTGGCCGCTTGGAGATTCCCCTGGGGATGATTCAATCGATTGCCCCCGGGGTCAAAGGGTCGCGCGTGGTATACTCGGGGCCGGATAGTATTCGTGGCTGGGCAAATGGAAACACTAGCAGTGGTGCCATACAGATGAAGGCTCAGCGGCAAATGGGTAACGTGCCTTTTAATGGGCCGGTTGCTCCGGGAGTGCATGCGGATGCGGCGAATGCCGTGGCCCGTATTGCGGGCAATCGTCCGGCGGTAAACTTGCCCGGTTGGCGTTATTCCAAGGGCACCTTCCATAGTCAGCGCAGCGGTGCGATGCTCGCGCGGAATTTTGAGCTTACCGACAAGGTGCGCATTGATTTCAACTTGGCATGGGACAACTACTTCAGTTTCGCCTTCAACTTTTTCACGGACAAATTTTCCCAGTATCAGGGCCACGGCTATCAGCTGCGGTTGGACACCAGTAATGCCTATCTATATCGCACCTCTCCCTCACGGGGGACAGAAAACGTGGGCAGTAACGGCCGCTCTGGACTGAGTTCCGGCCGGGGTAAGGCGCGTGTTTCCATCTTTGTCGACAAGGATGAGAAGTCCTTTACGCTCAGGCTCAACGACCGGCTGATCAAGACTTGGAAGGATGCCAAGGGGTTCAATGGCCGTGGCGACGGGATCATTTTTATTTCGAGAAATTCACAGCCCATTCGTATATCTGAGATTGAAATTACGGAATGGGATGGCCGCCTGCCTGAGGGCGGGTCCGCGCGCGGGGATGGCAAGGCGGATTTTGTTGAGTTTACCAACAAGGATAATTTATCCGGGACGCTTGTGGGGATCAAGCGCGGGCGTTTGAGCATTGATGCGGGTTTTGATGATCCCGTTGAAGTGCCTATGGAAAGAGTGGGCCGAATTGACCTGAAGAGCCGTGCCGAGAGTATTCCCAGCACACCCATCCGGGCCACCCTGCGCAACCGGGGCAAGTTGAGCTACACGCTCAAAGGTTGGGCGGATGGAAAGGTGCGGATCGTCAGCCCGATGTTCGGCGAGGTGGCGGTGGATGAAAGTATGTTTTCCGCCATTGAGTTCAATCTCGGGAAACCTCGCGTGGAAAGTGAGGATTAAACGCTCTTGTTTGAAATGAAAGAAACCTCTTCAATTAAATATATTGCCTGCCTGCTGATGCTTCCGCTGGCGGCTGGCGCGATCGTCATCAAGTCCGTGCGCAGCAAGCCCAAGAGCAGCGTGACACCCATCCGCGTGTCTCCACCGGGAGGAGGACGCGGGGTGGCTGAACAGGTGATTGAAATGCTTAATGGCGATACCTTGTCCGGGGCATTGCTGGGGTACAGTTTTTCCGGTGAAAACAGCGTGGTTTGGAAATATGATGGGGCGAGGAATGATATCACTTTTAAACCTCAGAGCGTGGCTAGGATTCAATTGCAGCACAAGATGCCGCCCAATGTCGGGGCCAAGAATCCCAGTCGGGTCCATTTGCGCAATGGGGATGTACTCATCGGTGAATTGGCTATGGTGAATGATGAGGGGGTGAGCCTGAGCACTTGGTACGGTGGGACGCTCACCATACCCCGCGAGGAAGTTACCCATATCAGCCCGGCGAATGTCGTGTCCAACGCCATTTACGAGGGACCCAATGACATGAACGGTTGGTCGGGAGCGGGTCTCCGCAATGCCAATGTCAGGATGCTGAATGGTGCACTGCGAATGCAGCAACAACGTGCCGTGCCCGCCGGTTCCAAACAGGGTTGGTCATTTCGTGACAAGGCGTTTTACTCCTTCTCTTCGGGCCCGCACATCGGGCGCAAGGTCAAGTTTCCGGACTCGGTCAATATTGAGTTTGATCTGAACTGGCGTGGGCATTTCCAGTTGGCAACCTATTTCTATGGGGACCAGATGAAGCCCTATTCCGGAAGCACTTACAATCTTACCTTGAGCCCGAGTAGTGTTTATCTGCAGCGGATGAGAAATGGGAGTTCACAAAACATCGGCAACACAAACCTGAACATGCGCGCCAAGAACAAGGCCCGATTTTCCATCCGGGTGAATCGGAAAAAAAGTACAGTCACTCTTGTGGTGGACGGGCAGGTGCGGCAGCAGTGGACAGACAGTACGGGGTTCGCGGGTAAGGGGGATGTGTTGATGTTCGTGAATCAGGGAAGCGCCGCGATGAAGCTCAGCGACATTCGTATCACCGAGTGGGATGGCAGCCTGCCTTCGCCGGGGGGGCAGTCCGGTCGGGAATCCAAGGATGAACTTCGTTTGGCCGGCAACAACGTCCTTTCTGGAAAAATCAAATGGGTTCGTGACGGCAAGGTGGAATTCTTCTTTGAGGCCACCGGTGCGGAGCAAAAGATTCCATTGGATAAGGTGGAGCGAATCAGGTTCGCCAAGCGCGCTCCCGATGCACCCGAGCTCGAGAGAGTTTTGCCGGGGACGGTTCGCGCCTTGTTGGTGGATGGAGGTCGCCTGACCTTTAAGCTCGACGAGTGGAACGAGGAACAAGTCACGGGCGAAAGCGAAATCTTTGAAGAGATTGATTTTCGACCAGCCGTTTTCAAGACGCTCGAGTTCAATCTGGATCAACAACGTTCAGCCGAAGATGATCCGTTCGGGTTTTAGCTTTGGAGATTTTTCGAAACTGAATGAAGGCGACCATTCGGTCGGCAATCCGACCGTTTGAGTCCCCCGTTGACAGGGATCGTTAGTGGGCGCAGACTGCATCCACATGAGAAAGGACTGTTTCATGAGCACTTTTGAGATGAATCGACGCCAAGCCATGGTGGCGGGCGGCTTGGGTGTGGCGAGTATGGGGCTGCCTGGCTCGGTGATGGGCGCGGACAAGCTCGATAAAAGCGGTAACGCGATTTCGTCCGACAAGAATTGCATTTTCATTCTGCTCTGCGGCGGTCCCAGTCATGTGGACACGTGGGATATGAAGCCCAATGCGCCCATCGAATATCGCGGGCCGTACAAGACGATCGGCACCAAGGTGCCGGGCATGCGGCTCAATGAGATGCATACGGAGCTGGCCAAGCTCACCGATCAGTTCACGCTGATCAACTCGATGACG
>PBVU01000040.1:0-6971 GCA_002728775.1 Verrucomicrobiales bacterium
CCGCACCTTGTCTCCTTCCTGGTCATCCCGCCGCACCACCGACACCAGCGTCTTGGCCTGTTCCTCCACGGTCGCGGTCACCGTCACTTCAAAAGTCATGCTCCGCACATCCAGCACCGACCGAAGCACATTCACCGTGGCCGCGTCCATGCCGATCAAGGGATCTCTCAACTGGTCCAGCGAATCAAACGGCGTGTCAAACTCCGTTCCTAGTTGTCCATCCTGCCCCTGACGCGCCAGCATGATTTGATTGGTGTAATCCATCATGCTCGGCAGCAACATCTGCAGCACCTCTGGTGGCGCCGTGTTCACGTTCACGCGCCCCCGCGAC
Organism: Verrucomicrobiales bacterium; assembly: GCA_002728775.1. Taxonomy (GTDB): domain Bacteria; phylum Verrucomicrobiota; class Verrucomicrobiia; order Limisphaerales; family UBA1100; genus UBA6614. Next base: position 332 of record PBVU01000040.1, read on the forward strand.
ATGGCCGTGAACAATTCCGGGACAATCATGTGCGGATGCAAATCCGCGTCCAATTCCTCCGGCATACGGCCCGTGACCAACCACTCGCGCTCGTCGCGGATTCCATTGATTAAAAGCAACTCGGACAGGTCATCGATCAGCCCATTCTTGGGCGCGTAACCCAGAGCCTCGTAGTGCCGCCATTCCGCGCCGTTCAACCGCACCCCATCCCCTCTCCCGTCGCCGCCCTCGTTGTCCACCCAGTCGGCGATGGAATCCAAGATCGTGTCCTGTGCCGTGTTTTCAATCTTCAACACATCCTGCATGACCGGCTTGATCGCGTCCCGGGGATGATATTCCTGCGCCACCCAGTTAATGTTCAGCCGACTTTCCAAATCCACAATCTTCACCTTCAGCGTGGCCGCCTCAAGGTAGTTGTTCCAGTCCTCGTCTTCCGTTTGCAAAAACCACAGTGGCGATCCCTCCGCCGTGCCTGTTTCATTCAGATTCACTGCATTTAAAACGCAATCCTCCAGTGTCCCCGGCCCGCCCGCCCAGCGCTGGTTCAAGGCATCATACTGTTCCCGTTGTTCCGCAAACTGCTGCCCCACCATATAACGGGCCAGTTCCACCCCGGAATGGCAAAGCCATTCCAGCCGACGATCGTTATAGGCATTGCGCGCCAGCGCGGCTTCCACGCTCATGTTGCTTGCAAAATTCCCCGCCAGCACCGCCAGCACCATGATCACCAGCATCACCAGGATCATCGCAATGCCACGCCGTCCCCGGCTCCAGCCCGGCGGCTTCTTGCGTGGATACCCCTTCAGCTTCATGACCTACTTCCTCTTCGCCCCTGACTTGCCGCCTGGTCCTACTACTTCTCCTCGAAAAGCCCCACCACCGCCGCCCTGCACAGGCCGCACTGCACGCACCGGTCCACCGTCCCGGCCAAATCCGTTTTTCCGCGCATATTCCATCAAGGCCCGCCTCTCCTCGGGATCCAGTTGGCCATTCCCATTCTTGTCAAACTTCGCCATGATCTGCTGTCGATTGATGCCCGCGGCACCCGCCCCGCCTCGCGAAGGGGTCTTGCGAGGCGGATTCACATACACTTCGTCAATCGGCAACGGCGCCGCCAGCACCAACTCACGCATGTTTAGGGCCTCTTCCGATGCCTGCTCCTCTCCCTCATCCCGCAGCGCCAGAAAAATCCGCATCCGGTCAGGCAACGACTCAGGTTGGTCCCAAAAGTCCACATACTCCTGCGTCACGTTGCCCCAGAAACGCAGTTGAAACACATCCACATGACTGGCCAGAACGATCCGCAATCCATCATCTCCCTCCTCGGCCGCGCGTTCCTGCCGTGCCAACGCCCATTGCCGCATGACCAGTTCATTGCTCCCATTCGCCGTGGGTTCAACCTGAAGTAATACGCGCCGCACCGGTTGGTTGGGAAAGCTCGCGCTACCCAGAAAATCCTCCGGCAAGCGCGCCACAAAGCTTACCGTCTTGAATCCATCCACGTCCTCGGCGACGAACGAATAGGCGTTGGTCATTCCCTGTTGTTGCCGTTTCTCATTGAAATAAACCACTGCGCAGCTCATCGCCTGTTCCATGGTGGCCAAGGCCACCCGTTCGCGCTGGATTTGCGAGGTCGCCCGCTCGCCGGACTGCGTCGCCCGCACTACGGCCATCCACGTGGAGTACATCGCCCCAATCGCCATGGCCAAAATGGCCACCGCCACCAGTGTTTCCACCAGCGTAAAGCCTCGGTTCATTTTCATGTCTTGAATCCTCATCGTGGTGGCACGTTCAAGGCGTTAGGCCGGTACATCAGGATGCTCATCCGGCTATCCACTTCGTTTTCTCCCAGTGTTTCGGTCAATTTCAAGTCTACTCGATAAAGTCCATTCGTCAGGGAAACGTTGGTCGCCACCAGCACCCAGTCTCGCTCCCAGCCTGCCCGAGGATAAAGCGATCCCAGCCCGCCCCCGCCATTGTAGCCAAAGTCCTCATCATCCGGTGTCTGCGGCCCGAACTCCGACCAGTTTGTGTCCGCCAAACATTTCCCCGCCAGCGTCCCCAAGTCCGGGCGCTTGGCCTGCAGGGAGTGGACCAGACTCAGGTTGGCCGACACTAGTTGCATCACCGCAAAGATGGCGGTGAAGAAGATCGCCACCGCAATCACCACTTCCAACAGCGAAAATGAGTCCAGCCTCCGTGTCATTGCTCCGTTACCATGGTCAGACTGGTTGAGGGTTCGAGGAACAACCGGTAAACCCGGCCGCCTTCCTTCATGTCAAACTCCGCCCCATCACAGGTTCCGTCCGGTCGAAACCAAACCTCCAACACCTTCGGTGGCTCAAACCCAACCACCGCCGGAAACCGGTTTGTACCCAGCATCTGGGGCGCCATCACCGTTTCCACCCGGCCCCCGTCCTCCAATTGGCCGGGCCTATTCTCGGGCAGGCCATACAACGCCAGCCCCGCCTCGCCGTTCGCCCCCAAGTTAAAGATCACCAGTCGTTTGCGCCGATCCAAGATCGCCTCCGCGCGCGCCCTCGCCGTCAGGCTGCTGATCATCTCCACCGTCATGTCCAGCGGTTCACGGTCGCCCGACTTGCGTAATGCCGGCAACGAGATGGCCATCACCATGGCCATGATCCCAATCACGATCATGATCTCCAGCATCGTGAAGCCCCGTGCACCCCGAACTGTTCCAGTATGAAACATCACCCAATCGTGGAGGTCATTTTAAACATGGCCGACAACACCGCAAATAGCAGGAACCCGACAAACAAGGCAATCGACACAATGAGTACTGGCTCAATCAACGACGTAACCACCCGCAATGAGACATTCAGCTCGCCCTCGTAGGTTTCCGCCACGTTGTGCAACGCACCCGGCACATCACCCGTTTGTTCCCCAATGTGTATCATGTCCACCATCAATTGCGGGAACACCTTGCTGCGCGCCAGCGGCTGCGCAATCGTCTTTCCGTCCGTCACCCCGTCGCGCGTGTCCGCTATCGCGTCGCGAATCACCGCGTTATCAATGACCTGTTCCGTAATCCGCAAGGCCGTCAACACCGGCACGCCGTTCTGCATCAGCGTCCCCAATGTGCGCGCAAACTGGCCGAACAGGTTGGGCCGCACAATTCGGTGCAATAACGGCGCATTCAAAACCCACCCATCAAAGGCCCGCCGCCCATCCGGACCCGCCAGATAGCGCTTGATCAGAACCACCAGCACGACCAGAAAAACCACCAACCCCGCCATCACCCACACGTTGGAAAATGTCTCGCTCGCCGCCAGTAACAGTTTCGTCGCCGCCGGTAGTTCCACTTTTTTTCCGCCCGGCCCCGTCATGCTTTCAAAAATCTGCTGGAACCGCGGCATCATGAAAAACATGAAGAAAAACGCCATCACCACCCCCACCGCCAGCACGAATAATGGATAAACCATCGCCGAGGTGACGCGGTGCCGCAGTTCCGCAAATTTCTCATAATGCTCCGCCAGGCGCCGCAACACCTCCACCAGTCCCCCGCTCTGCTCCCCCGCCCGCACGAGGTTGATATACATCTCCGAGAACACATGCGGATGCGCCCCCATGGCTGCGGAAAGGTTTTTTCCCTCCGTCACATCCTGCCGTAAACGCTCAATCAACTCCGGCGGGATGCCCTTGATCTCCAGGCTCGTCATGCTCCCCAAGGCCGTCGTCACCGTCATCCCCGAGTTCAGCAGGTTGGCCAATTGCCGCGAAAAGCCCGCCAGCTCCTGCATTTTCGGCGGCCGCGCCCGCTTTGCCCGGGATGCCGGCCGATGCGCTGCCCGCGCCGCCGGCTTGTGAGTCCGCGCCTTTTTTACCGCGCCGCCGGCCGCCTGCTGCACCGACATCGGATACAAGCCCATCCGGTCCAGCTGACCCAAGGCCGCCGCCCTGTCCGCGGACTCCAGCGCCCCCTGCACCACCTCACCAGAAGGACGCCGTGCTTTGTATGAAAACTGTGGCATCAGTTGCTGATCTTGTTCAGGCTTCCGCGCTGGTAACCCCGTTCGTCCACCGCCACCTCCGCATAGCCCAGTTCCTTGAAAGACGAGACCACCAGCCCAAAAGTTTCCTGTTCCCCAAGCCGCCCCATGTCCCCCAGCGGCACCTCAATCCGAGCCAGCGGCCCTGTCTCATGATGCCGCACCCGCACCTCCGCAAACCCCAGCCCGCGAAGGAAGCCTTCGGCCCGCTCAATCATCCCCGTCTTTTCCGCCGTCACAACCTCTCCATGCGGAATGCGCGAACTCAGGCAGGGCATCTGTGGCTTGTCCGCCGTGGGCAATCCCAATACCCGTGAAGCCTCCCGCACGTCCTCCTTTGACAAACCCGCCTCCAACAGCGGTGCCCGCACGGAAAATTCTCTGGCTGCCTTTGCCCCCGGCCGAAAATCCCCCAAGTCACTCATGTTCTCCCCATACGCAATGACCGTCAATCCACGTTCCCGGGCCAGCGGCACCAATCGCGAAAACAACTCCTGTTTGCAAAAATAACACCGGTTCAATGGATTCGTCGAGTAATCCGGATTTTCAAACTCTCCCGTCCTTAAAACCTCCAGCGCAAATTCGTGCCGTTCCGCCAATCCCTTGGCCTCCGCCAACTCCGCTCTGGGCAAACTGGGAGAATCCGCAATCGCCGCCAGCATTCCCTCCCCCCCCAAAACCTCCCGCGCCGTCACTGCCAACAGAACCGAATCCACCCCGCCCGAATAAGCCACCAGACACGAGCCATACCCGCGCAGAACAGACCGTAATGCATTCAACTTCTCCAAAACCGAAATCCACCCTGACATCGACCACTCCAAAAGTCGAGCCAGCCTCCCACGCCCATCCTAAAAACCCACCCCCAATCGTCCATCCAAAATTGCCCACACCCCGTAGTGCAGGTTTCTCGACCTGACGCATCGCAGACCTCCGGGCCTGCGAAGGATGGAAAATCCGAAAAGCATCAGCATGAAATAGAACCCCCACCAAGCATTCATCTCACAGGTTTGGAAACCTGCGCCACGAAACTGCCTCAGAAACCAAGTTTTGCGAACGATGCACCTGCCTTAAACATCTGCCATCCCGCAGATTTCCAGTAATGTCTCGTGCACGGTCAAGTCGTGCTGATAGGTCCACGCCAGCTTCTTTTCCCCCCGGACAACTTTTGCCAAGTCAGCAAACTCGGCCTTGTAGCTGCGGCCGCCTTTCAATTGGACCGTCTGGGAGCCCTTCTTGTAGGCACCCCGGGGCCGGTCAAGGTTCAGGGCAAACTTCCCGCTCTCTAAGGGCTGAATTTCCATGCCGCCCTTGGTGCCGGCGATATTAAAGCGGCGCCTCGGAAAACCAAAGGGATCATTGTGGTTGCACCGCAGACAAACCGTCGCCTTTTCGTATTCCAACACCGCCAGTTGATTGTCCGCGAAAGAATCTCCCTGCGCCGCCCCCGTCCTGCGCGTAATGCCATGGATCTGTGAGGGCTTCCCCATAATGTAAACGGCCGCATCCAAAATATGGCACGCCAACTCAAAAAATCCGCCGCCGGGAAATTGCGCCAACTCCTTGCGCATCGCCGCTCCACCCAATTTGCCCATCATCGCGTCAATTTCCATGATCTCCCCAAACCAACCCTCCCGCACAGCGCGAAACATAAATTCAAAAGCCGGGTTATAGCGCAGCATATACCCCATCTGGAGTGTCAAATTCTTCCCGCGCGCCATCCCAACCAATTCCCTGAACTCCGCCATTGAGGGTCCTGCCGGCTTGTCCAAGTGAATGTGTTGCCCGTTGGCCACCACTCGCTTGGCCGCCGGCACCAGGTCCCGCACCCGCGTCTCCACCGCCACCATTTGAAGTTCCTGTGCATTAAGCAGTTCCTCTTCGCTCATGAACTTCACTCCTTGCACAGAACGCCGCCGGCTTTCATCCGGCTCCACCACTCCTACCAGTTCATAATCGTCACCCAGCGCTTGAATAGCTCGCAGTTTTCCTAGTGCATGTGGATGCCCCAACCCAATCTGCCCAGCCTTGATCCTTGGCGGCTTCGCCCCCCTAAGCACAAACGGCACTCCTGCCGAAGCCCAAATAAATTTGCGCCGCCTCATTTAAGCATCCTCTCCTTCGTTAACTGTAACCATACCTTTCTTCTTGCCGCTTCACGCTGAAAAATCAACTGAAATCAACGCTTAACGAGCGATCACAGAAAGGGCATAAGAGGGAAATAATTGGCCAAAAATTCCCTTTAATCATGCTTGCCAGCTATCGCCCAAAATGATAAAATAGGGACGCTTGGAGAGATTTAAAGGCAAGCTTAAAATTGGCTTATTTTAAGGCCTTCCGTCTCCTCTGATTACCTTGCAGCTGGGAGCCCGTTATCATGAAAAAAATGTCTTCAACTCGCGGATTCACTCTAATCGAACTACTCGTTGTAATCGCCATCATCGGCATTTTGGCTTCCATCCTACTCCCAACCTTGGCCAAGGTTCAACGGAAAGTCAGGCGCACGCAATGCATCAATAACCTCAAACAAATCGGCACCGTTTTCATCGGCTTTGCTAACGACACCCGAGGTCGTTTGCCTTGGCAATTAACCCCTGTCCTGAGAAGTGCGTTTATGCCCGAAACAGCCAACA
>PBVU01000094.1:0-6169 GCA_002728775.1 Verrucomicrobiales bacterium
TATAGCTTTGCAGTAACCGGATTGTAGTTTCCTGTCCCAAGATGAACGTAACGCCTCAAGCCACTTTTCTCGCGGCGAACCACCAAGCAACACTTGCTGTGCGTCTTCAGTCCAGGCAAACCGTATACGACATGCACACCCACCTCTTCCATTCTCCTGGCCCAGTGGATGTTTGCTTCCTCGTCGAATCTGGCCTTCAGCTCCACGAGAGCGGTAACCTGCTTCCCGTTGAGGGCGGCATCCATAAGAGCCTGTACGATCGGCGAGTCGCCACTCGTACGGTACAGAGTGAGTTTGACGGCGAATACATCGGGGTCTTCGGCGGCTTGCCTCAAAAAATCGACAACCGGAACAAAAGAGTCGAAGGGGTGATGCAAGAGAAAGTCTTGTTTGCGGATAGCCTTGAAGAGTTTGCTTGAGTCCGAAAGGGCTGAGGGAAGACGGGGAACATAAGGACTGAACTTCAAGTCGGGACGATCGACCTCGCCAGGAAGGCTCATCAGGCGATAAAAGTTGATAGGTCCGTCGACAAGACAGACATCCTTGCTGCCAAGATTGATGGCTGAAAGAAGGTATTCCCTCAAGTCCTCCTCGGCGTCGGCGTCGATCTCAAGCCTAACCGCTGCACCCTTTCTCAAATTGTGCAACTCCTCTTCAATGGTGCTCAATAGATTCTCAACTTCTTCCTCGTCAATATAAAGGTCACTGTTGCGGGTAATCCGAAACGACCAAGCGCCCAGCACCTTGTGCCCCGGGAATAGACTCGCAACAAAATGTCTCACCACGTCGCAAAGAAACAAATAGGTAATCTCGTCTCTCGGATTACTGCTTTTGACGCGAACCAATCGAGGCAGAATCCGCGGAACGGGAACGATCGCCACCAGCTTCGGACTACGCTTTGAACGAGAGTTGCTCAGGGAAACAATCAGGTTCAGCGACTTGTTCAGAATCAAAGGAAAAGGATGCGTCGGGTCGATCGCCAAAGGAGTCAAGACGGGAAAGACATCCCTCCGGAAATAGCTCTGAAGCCAAGAAAACTCACCTGCGGTCAACTCTTCCACGCTCTTGAAGTTAATTCCTTCCTCAGCTAAGGAAGGACACAAATCCTTGTCCCAACAACGATACTGGTCCTTAAACAGACTGTTAGCCTGATCGCGAACCTCGTCCAGTAACTTCACCGGAGAGATTCCATCCTGGTCAGCCTTCGAAGAACCTGAATCTACGCGCTGCATCAAGCCTGCGACTCGAATTTCGTAAAATTGATCGAGATTAGAGCTTACGAACGAAAGAAATCTAATTCTCTCAAGCAAAGGATACTTCTCCGAGTAAGCCTGCTCCAAGACACGACGATTGAAAGCCAACCAACTAAGCTCGCGGTTGAAATAGCGGTTTACTTGCGACTTTCGGGTATGAGCCACGGGGTAATCGTAAAGCCATAAAAATATACGAAGCAAAGGTTGGGACAACCATAATCAAAATTCGCAACCCGCACTAAGCTGAGGAAAATCATCGAAAACACAAAAAAGCAATTAGGCGGAACCCTCAAGCCGACTTGACCTTACCTACCCAAGCGCGATATCATAGAAGTGTTCTTTGAAAATTTGTTGGGGGTGTTCCGGATTCGACTGTGAATTGGAAGATTCGGTTGCGTGCCGAGGACGATGCTTGGCCTCGTAAAAAATGCGTCAAAACACTAAATGGCGAATCTAACGTCATCGACTTCGAGCCTGAGCTCGAAGCTCTTGCGGCCTAGGTGCCGCACGTCCACGTCGGCCGACGCCTGCTGAGTCGGCGGGGCGACAAACAAGCAGGCAAAACCTCGGAGCGTTGGGTTGCCTATCGGAGGCTAAACGGTTGAAGGCAGTCTAGGCCCGGAAGGTGTTGCTTCCTGAACAGGGCTTAAAACCATAAAGACAACTACGCGCGTAGACGCCGTCTTGAAAAATTCACGGGACGCGGGTTCGACTCCCGCCACCTCCACCATTTCTAGATCGTTTGAAACTCAGGCACTGGGCGCCTTTCCATCCGCATTTTCATAAATGCGGCTACGTAGCCGACTAGGCCAAAGGCCACCTCAAACCTTAGTTTTCGGATCAACAGGCACCGGTCCCGAATGACCCCTGCAATCTCGTGATCAAGAGGTGATCTTTATCTTTTGCGTTTGACCCCTTTTGCTTCCCCAGTCGGGGCGCTTGGATGACGGACCCAAGAGAAGACGATGGGTTCCTGACCATGACCGAGTCGTCAACAGCTGGATTTCACGTACCACGGCTCCCAAAAGTTAAATGTGTGGGTGAAAAGCGAGCGTCGGGCGGCGACTTCCGGCTCTCAGCGCCGGGAGTACCTTAAGGGGGGGCGTCGATTGGGTCGCCGCCCTTGTAGTTGAAAGAGGAATTACTCAATCAAGCCTAGGCAGACTCCACGATCGTAAATCCCAGGCACAATCACATGATAAATCGCCCCAATATACTCAATACGCTGCTTGCGTGGCATTCACTCATGCGTATCACACTAGCAAACGAAAGGGAAATATTTAAATTCAACGTTTGACCCCTTTTGCTCCCCCCACCTTCAACGATCCCCACTACCGGATCATCCTGCTCCGCGGCATGGCCTGGGCCATGCGGACCTCCTTCGATCCCTTCAAGCCCCTGGTCAACGCGAAGCCGGAAACCCCGTGATGATCTCCGTGCGGCATCCACCGAGGATTGTCATCCAGGGGCTCCCGCTTGCCGTGGTCCGGCTTTCGGGTCCACCGCTGCCCCAAGGAGGATGAGAAGCCTGAACGCAACGTGTCGATTCATCGCCTTCATAAACATCCATACTGCTTTTTGCGGTATCTCTACTCAAAGAGGAGGTCGACGAAGTCATTGTAATTGTGCTTGTGCTTGTCCATGCTCATTTGGGCTTGCCCACCGTAGCGGAGCGAAGGCGGGTCGCCATTTTTATTCCCACTACATCCACCTCCCTGAACACGTTGAATAGGTCAGGCCATCAGGAGATCGGGCTTCACCGACTTCGGCTGGACGCTACGCGACCATGCGCAGCGTTCCTTCAGCGAAAAAAGCCAACGTCCTTGAGGGCGAGGTTCTGAGCTCGACTGCTGCGGTCGCAGAAGCGTATTTGCACTTTGATGGCTTCTTTGGGCAGCGGGAAGTTAACGTATTCAGAGAAGTGTGTGCGTTGGTCATGCTGCTCCAGGAGTTTGTGTTCCTTGATCATCTCTTTGCCATTCTTGTCCAGACCCTTGGAGGCCTCGACTGCGACGATGTCGAAGATATTGCGGGCGCCGGAATAGTAGTCGGCAATGAAGGCCAGATGCGCCCCAAAGCGTTTGGCGCCTTTGGGGATCTCGGCCTCCGCAATCACCGTGAAGGGTTCGCGCGTTCCCCAATGGGCGTGACCGCGGCGGTCAATGTTTCGGGGCGGCGCTGTGAGCGCAAAGTCCTGTCGCAGGAACTTGTTTCCGTCGGGGATGAAGACGCGTCCGCGAGAGTTCAACGGGACCTGCACTTTCTGGCCAAGGCGTTCTTCGTAGATTGCACAGCTAACCGTATAAGGAAGATCGGTCCATGCGATATCGGGCCGTCTATCGACGTCGGCAAGTCTATCTGCCTTTATGGTGTAGCGTCGGTGGACTGGTGGGCTTACCTGGCGTCCTCTCTCGTAGGCGACAGCGGTCAGGACGATGTCCTCCTCGCTGGGTTCAAGCTCGAAGGGCAAGGTATAGCGCGTCCCTGTTTCGCGAGTGGGAATTGACCCGTCTGTGCTGTAGTAGACACGCAGGCCACTCTTGCGCGTGGTGATTTCAATTCTCTGTTTGCCGACGTAGACGCCATCAACGGGCGAGATCTCTGGCCGCCGGTCGCGGAGCATGGCTGACTTGAGATCGTCTTTGACCCGTAGCGTCGCGTCCGCATAGGGATGCTCATCCTTGAGTTTCTTGTAGACCACTTTGGCGTCTTCGACCCGTCCCAAGGCCGTCAGGCAGAGGACTTCTTTGTGCAGGGACTCGGCGCGGAATCGCTCAGACAAATCGCCCTTTGCCAGACCGCGTAGAATCTGCAAGGCGCGTGCTTGATCACCGCGAGCCATCAGCAGGTCGGCTTTGATCAGGCGGTATTGGGGTAGCAAGGTCTGGCGAACATCCAGGCGGGCGATCGCCCTAAGCGCGTCGTCTGCAGGTGCGAGATAGTCTTCGGCGGTGTGGTAGACCACAACTGGCCGGACGCGTGTTGCACGTGAACGTACTGCGGGCGTATAGGAGCTCTTGATCAGTCGCGCACACTCTTTGTACATGGATTTGACCCGCAAGAGCTGATTGGACTGGCTGCGTTTGAAGGCCGCGAAGGTTTCTCGATCTGAGCCGCGTGGCGGTTTTAGCCGTGGAAACTGGCGGTGGGCCAGCTCAACCTTTCCCCGAATGAGGGCGCTTTCGACCTGTGTGTCGAGGAGACGAGACGCGGTGATCGTCGGCAGGTCCAGAGATGCGGGCGTCAAGCCTAAGAAGTCCGCCTCAATACTTGGCTTCCAGTAATAGAGGTCGTGATGGACACGGCACATGGCGATGACGAATTCGTTGCCTTTCGGCTTTAAGATCTTTGCCGGAATGGTGATGCGAAGAGGAGCCTGGTCTTTGTCCTCTGGGGCCAGCATGGTCCCATCGCCACCTAGCGGGTGGCCGTTTACGTAGAGAAATCCAAATGGGTTGATATGGCCCAGGTGAAGATGCAGGTCCTGCCCCTGAAGCTCGGGAAAGATATCGACGGTTTTCTTGAGGTAGACGCCATAATGATGGCGAATGCTGCCTTCTTCATAGAGCTGGGATGGGATTGTCACGGGTTGTTGCCCAGCGATATACGGAAGGTCGCGGTCGTAAATCTCCAGTTCGTAAAAGCCGAAGTAGCGAGAATCAGGTAGTGCCGAGACTTTGACATAGCGAACGTCCGGCAGGTCAACACGAGCTGCCCAGACATTGCCGTCCTCTTTTCGCCCAGGATTCTTATCATCCTGGCGCCCAATTTCCTTCCAGTTCCTACCGTCGGTAGATGCCTCGACGACGAATTTCGAAAATTGCCGCTCGCCACGAGCTGGAATTCGAATTGCTTTGACGTGCTTTTTTTCTCCCAGGTCAACCTGCAGCCAGGCCGGTTTTTCCTTGCTGTGCTGGCCTGTATAGTAGTCGCCATAGCGACCGTTTACGGCATTCTCAATGGTTTCGTTTCGGGTACCGGGGGTGCCAGTGACCGTTTTTCCGGTGGCGAGGTTGGGTGGTGCCGGCGTATTGTGCGGGAGGCGCGTCCGATGCAGGCCTCGATAGGCAGCCTCAAGGTCGAGGGGCTTGATCGATTCCAAGGCCCGCATTTTCTTGCTCTTGAAAGCTTGCAATAGGTAGTCAAAGGGCAAAGAAAATACAATCTCCCACTTATTAAATTTTGCCCCATAGGAGCTGAGCTCCCAGCGACCCGCGAGATTCTGAACGCTCATTTTGTCGAGCACGGGCGCTGCCGATTCGACGTCCCCGTACACTGACACGAGAATATCCGCCTCCAGCGCCAGGAGTGCGTTCTGTGCACTGCCCAGCTGCGGTTGCTTGAGCGCGCGACTGACCAGGTCCCTGGCGCGGTCGTATCGCTTGTTGTGCGGGGCGATGAGTTCTCGCGCCAGCTCCGGTAGGAAGTCGACGTGATTGCTGACAAATTCCTCTTGTCGAGCAAGGATCCTATCGCTGATCATTCGCAACCAGTTGTTGCGTTTAGCCAGGCCTGCGAAACGGAAAAGTTGGATGAAGGACTCAGCCTCCATGGGCGCGTAAACATCGCGAGCAAGTTCTGTTTCATAGATCGGTTCCAGTACCTTCGGCCAGAAGGTCAAGTTGCCGTAGTCGGCGCTGACCTTCAAGTCTTTGCTGAGGCTCTGGGTCAGGCGATCCCCGACAAAAATGTCCAGCGTGACGTCCATGGGGCCCAACCGCGGAAAGAGACGTTGGGCTTCCTTGCCCATGATTGTTACGCCGTCGCCGAAGCGACACCGGTAACGCAGGTTGTCGCCTTCGCCGCCAGTCGCGACAAAGCCGTACATGGGCAGATCTTCGCGTTGGTTGCGCTTATTGAACAGCGCCAGGCTGCCAAGCAGCTGGACATCAAAAGCAAGAGCGGTCTTCTGCGAA
>PBVU01000095.1:0-19477 GCA_002728775.1 Verrucomicrobiales bacterium
CAATGTCACCCTTGACGAGTTGTATCCCGATGGATTTCACGAGCGGGATTTGAAACTCCCCAAGGATCCGGAATTTTTAACCTGGCGCAATTTTTTCATTCACCTCGACAAACTTCACAAACTTGCCGAGTGGTTTGCCAAGAAAGGCATCCACCCATTCCGAAAACGAGCTCTCCGAAACGCCGAGCGCTGGATGCTGGAACGCTGCGAGGGTTCCAGTGGTTTGGCGGCGATTTTTCCCGCCATGCTCAACTGCCTGATCGCCCTGAAGGCCATGGGCTATCCCGACGACCATCCCGAGGTCATTCGGGCCGCAAAGGAACTAATAAACCTCGAACACGAAACCGAGGATCGTGTCTGGCTGGAACCCTGCCTTTCGCCTGTCTGGGACACCGGCATTATAGAAATCTGCCTCCACGCAGCCGGTGTTCCCGCGGATGATGAATCCCTTCGTAAAACCACCGATTGGCTGCTGGACAGGGAAATCCGATTTCGTGGCGATTGGAAATTCAAGAACAACGCCGATGTGGAGCCCAGTGGATGGGCCTTTGAATACGACAACAAATGGAATCCCGATGTGGATGACACGGCCATGATCCTCATGGCGCTTCGGCGGGTTCCCGGGAGTGACCGCCGCCGCCGTGATGCCGCATTGGAGCGCGGCCTTAAATGGATGCTCTCCTTCCAGTGCAAGGATGGCGGCTGGGGTGCCTTTGATAAGGACTGCACGAAAAATATTTTAAATAAAGTTCCTTTTGCCGACCATAATGCGATGCTGGATCCTGAATGCGCGGACATCACCGCCCGCATTCTTGAATTTCTTGGGCAGGAAGGCTACGGCCTCGACGATCCACAGGTGAAGAAGGCCCTTCAATTCCTACGTGAAAATCAGGAGGAGGACGGTTCATGGTATGGCCGGTGGGGCGTCAATTATATTTATGGGACTTGGGCCGTCCTCCGCGGACTACGATCCATCGGCGTCGACATGAAACAGCCGTGGCTACAAAGAGCCCGCCGCTGGCTGGAGGCTGCCCAAAACGATGACGGTGGCTGGGGGGAACGCTGCAACACCTACGACGACCCCATCTACAAGGCACAAAGCCCGAGTACAGCCTCGCAAACTGCCTGGGCAATCATGGGATTACAATCTTTTGGTGAAACCTCCTGCAACTCCATCAGCAGAGGCGTTGAGTATCTTATCCGAAACCAGAACGCAGACGGAAGCTGGACGGAAAATGAAACCACCGGAACAGGCTTCCCCCGTGTGTTCTACCTGAAATACGACAGCTACCGCAACGCATGGCCGTTGCTTGCCTTGGCTGAGCAACAGGAGCACGAAAAACTCAATCTCATCCGCAACGGACACCATCTGAATGGCAAGCAAAAAGCCAATGGTGAATATGCCGGCGCAGCCCGATGAAACCTAATATCCTCGCCTGCTTTGCGGTTGAGGAAGAAGCCAAACCCTTCCGAAAAATCGCGCGCGACTATTCCGCAATACAAATCCTAGTTACCGGAATCGGCCGCAATAATGCCCGCAAGGCAACACTTCGCGCAATCGAACAGACCTCGCCTGAAACTGTTTTCACCTGTGGCTTTGCGGGCGGATTAAACCCCGCTCATTCCAGCGGCAAAGTCCTCTATGCCTGTGATGAATCATTTCCATATCATGATTCACTCGCTAAGGCAGGTGCCATTTCCGCATCCTTCTATTGCGCGGAACGGGTTCTGATAACCGCTGATGAAAAAGAGACTGCCCGAGACACCACCCAAGCAGACGCCGTAGAAATGGAGTCAGGCGCGATCTGGGAAGTATGCCGGGAATCATCCATCCCATGCTGCACTCTGCGCGTTGTCAGTGATGCCGCAAACGAAACACTCCCCTTGGATTTCAACCGGACACTTTCATCCGATCACACCATCAACCATGCCGCATTGGCCAAAGAGCTGCTAAAAAACCCTAGGCGAATCCCAGAACTGATCCGTTTCAGGCGTCAAATTTCGGGATGCGCCGAACAGCTTGCCACCGTGCTTGCCCGCACAGTGCTGCCTCAGATTCAATCCAAGCCATAATTCGGCCTGGCCATCCCTAAACGAATCCGCAACCAAGTTCGAATAATAAGCCAAAGTTTTCTCGTCTTGCCCAAACGAGCCATTGGCCCTTCAAAAACCTGAAAGCGATCACGTTCCAATACCCGCAAGATATTCCAATAAACAGCCCCCATGGACTCTGCGGCAACCATCGAACAACGCTCCCCCTTAGGCAATAACTCGGCGGCTTTCTGATAGTGCATTCTTGCCCGCACGGCCATGTCTGCCGCTACGTGGTGAAATTCAGAAGAATAACTCAGACTCAACAACGAGGCCTCATCCACCTCACATCGACGCAACTCCTCACGCGGCAAATATATCCTCCCTCTTTCCGCATCGTTTCTGACATCCCGAAGAATATTCGTAATTTGAAGAGCCTTGCCCAAGTGGATCGCATAATCACGAACGGCAGAATCCCTGTAGCCAAAAATTTCAATGCTCAATAAGCCGACCACCGAGGCCACCCGATAGCAATAAAGGTCAAGCTCATCAAGCGTCTCGTAGCGGTCCTGCCTCAAATCAGTCTCGACCCCGAGAAGCAACTCATCGAAAAGCGAGAAGGGAAGCTTGTAGCACTGAACCACGGGCTTCAGTTCCTCATTAACCGCCATGCGAGGTTCGCCACCCTCACATGCCCTCTTCACATCCTCCCGCCATTCCGCCAGCGATTCACGTCGATCATCGATGGATCGCGTGTCTTCATCTGCCACATCATCCACTTCACGACAGAATGCGTAGAGCACGGACATGGCCTCCCGTTTTTCGCGACCCAAGGCGATGAAGGCGAAGGCCAAATTGGAGGCACTCCGGCGGGTAATGGCCTGGCTGGTCTGCATCCCCAAGATCAGGCGTCATCCTCATTGCTGCCCGGCAGCAAATTCAGCCGTTGCATGCGGTAACGGAGCGCGTGACGAGTCATCTTGAGCTGTTCAGCGGTCTTGTTCATGTTGTGCTGATTCTTTTCAAGCGCCTCGGAAATAATACCTGCCTCAAACTCAAGGACGGCCTCCTCGAATGATTGTCCCGGACGTATACCCGCGTGCTTGCCCCCATTCCCTCCACCCGAGCGCAGTCGCGCCTCAACCTCAAAATCCGGCAAGCTGCCCGCGTCAATTTCCTCCCCCGTTTCCAGAATGACCGCGCGCTCAATCACATTGCGCAATTCCCGAACGTTGCCCGGCCAATTATGCGACAACAACTTTTGCTCCGCGACGTCCGCCAGTGGAAGCGTGGCCTTGCCAATGGCAAAACTGTGCTGCTTGAGGAAATGCTGCGCCAACACAAGAATATCTGCGCCTCGTTCCCTCAATGGTGGTGGCCGGAATTGAACCACATTGAGGCGGTGAAATAAATCTTCACGAAACTGGTTTTCAGTGATGGCCTCAACAATATCACGATTCGTGGCCGCGATGATCCTAACATTCACCTTCCTTTCATCATTGCCACCCACCCGTGTAAACGTTCCATCCTCAAGAAACCTCAGCAGCTTGGCCTGCAACGGCCGGCTCATGTCTCCAATTTCATCCAGAAAAATAGTGCCTCCATCCGCCTCTTCCACACGGCCATTCTTTTGCCTCAATGCCCCGGTGAAGGCCCCTTTCTCGTGACCAAACAATTCACTCTCCAGAAGAGATTCGGGGATGGCTGCACAATTAATGCGAATGTAATTCTTCTCCCTGCGCTGGCTCAACATGTGGAGCGATCCCGCGATCAATTCCTTGCCCGTGCCGCTCTCTCCAAGAATCAAAACCGTCGCATCCGTCGGCCCAACTGTGCGGATCAACTGGCGCATTTCCGCCACCTTCTCGCAATCGCCGACGATTTGATCCACTTCATAGACCTCACTCGTTCGCGCCCGCAGATTGGTGTTTTCTTGAATGAGCTGGAACCGCTCATGACAACGCTCCACTGCATGCAGCAATTCTTCCGGTGCAAACGGCTTGGAAAGATAATCCACAGCCCCATTCTGGATTGCCTCTACCGCCAGCTTGGGAGTTGCGAAGGCGGTGATTACAATGGCTGGAAGGTTGGGCCAGTCTCGCTTGAGATGCTTCAACAACTCGTACCCGCTGATCCCTCCCAGACGACCATCGGTGATGACCATGAAAAACTCACTGCCAGTGTCCCTCAACATGTCCAACGCCAGTTCCGCCGATTCCGCCATCCCCACCCCATAGCCTTCGGCGGCGAGGATATCTTGGATCGACTCGCGCATGTTCGGCTCGTCGTCCACCACCAGGACAGGCGGCAATTTTCCCTTGATGCTCATGTTTGTTGGAGGGCGCGGGTTGGCAACGTTATGACGAATTCCGTTCCCTTTCCAAGCTTTGAATCCACATCGATGGCCCCGCCGTACAACTCAATATTTTGTTTCACGATGGCCAGTCCAAGCCCAGTGCCCTTTTCCTTGGTACTGAAATAGGCTTCAAAAACCCTCTCCAGATGGTCGTCGGCAATCCCCTCCCCCTCGTCCTTGACACTGAAGCGAATGGAAAAATCTCGGGCTGTGCGCGCGCTGATGTGAACATTCGCCTTGTTTTCACAGGCTTCACGAGCATTCACCAGCAGATTAACCAGAATTTCCCTGAGATGTCCTCGCTGCATCATGATTGCCGGCAAATCCTCTTCCACACGAACATTTGCGCTGACATCAAAGTTTGCATGATCCGGAAACGCCTCAGAAATGGCTAGGCCTAGCTCCTCTTCAAAATCAAGTCGCTCCACCCGCCCTTCCGACAACTGTGCATATCCCATCAACTCCGTAAGTATGACGTCCGACCGGGCAACCTCATCCCGAATCATCCCCACCTGTTTTTTGACCGCATCACCCTGTTCGTGCAAATGCCGATCCAACGTGAAGGCAGCGTTGTTGATGATCGCCAAGGGATTTTTCATTCGATGCGCTATCTCCGCCGCCAATCTTCCGGTTGAACGAAGCTGTTCCTTGCGCAACGCATATTCCCGCGCCTCCCGTTGCGCCTCTCGATCCCGGTCAAACAAAACCTGCACTCCATAACAAAGCGCAATCCACAACATCAGGAAGCATATCCGGATTGAAAAAAGTGAACTCGCCAGCCTCTTCTCCTCGTCCTTCAACTCTCTTTGGCTTTCCAAGTCCACCATCTGATGCGTGCGCCCCACACGATTAGTCGAACTAACAATCATCCCTGTCCCATTTCCCGCCGCAGGTTCCCCATTCGTTGCTTGGGGACCTTGGATTAAATTCGTGCTCTCCCAATGAAACTTGTTGGATGAGATGACATAATGCGGCGTGTACACGCGAATCCAATTTTCACGAGTCATCGTCTCCGCGCTTTTCCGGCTCGGGAGCACATACTGGAACCAAATAAAAATTGAGATCACGTAACAACCCACGGTCACCAGATTAACAACCACTTGTGTCATGGGAATGGGGATACTGATCGCATTGCGCACCACCAGCACCAGAAACACCCAATACACCACGCTATCAATTCCCGCAGTGATCAGGATCAGTCCCGAGATCACAACCGCATCCACCACATTCATCAGAACAGTAAACCAATGCACCACCCGCAACGCCCAGTGGTTAAAAAAAATAAAAAAGCCGACCGCCCCAACATTGATGATAAGGTAGGCAAAGAACATTTGTTTAACCGCCTCGTGAAACGCCTCCTCAGCCGGTTGCGGATCCGGCCAAATCTCCTTCCAGTAGAGAAGAAAATAAGCTGTCAGGCCGAGGACAGCGATTTTCACCGGCACGCCAATATCCCGCTCCATCAGTTTGAGCCGCTTATAATGCTGCTCATGATCAATCGACGAAGTCGTGATCAGCTTGAAAAAACGCGCAATGGGCTGCAAATAGTTCATATCCGCCTGTTAAATTGGCCGCGCATCCTATTCCCCCTTCCCAAGAATTTGCAACGCCCGATCCGCTATTCCCGCCACTTCCCACAAGCGTCCCAAGCCCTCGTATCCGCAAGCCAAATCCCCCTTCCCCGGCCCAATAAATTCCACTCCGCGATCTCGCAACACACCCACATTGGCCTCCATTGCTGGGTGATTCCACATCCGACCATTCATAGCTGGCGCAATCAAGATCCGCGCCTCTGGCCGAAGCGCCAACGCAATGCACGAAAGGGCATCATCCGCCAAACCATTCGCCATCTTGCCAATGATGTTTGCCGTCGCCGGAGCAACCAGCAACAAGTCTCCCTCATCCGCCAATCGAACATGCGCGGGCCGCCACCCTTCCTCATCATCATACAGATCGGTCACCACCGGCTGGCGCGACAATGTCTTGAACGGCAGCGGGGTCACAAATTTTTGGGCATCGACGGTCATCACCACGCCCACAGACGCCCCGCCCTTGACCAACAAGCTGCACAAATCCACCGCCCGATGCGCCGCGATCGAGCCGCAAACACCCAGTACAACCCGACTGCCCTCAAGTTCACTCATCACCCCAGGACTTCCTGTAAACTCCCTGTATCCATTGCCAATCCTCTTCCATCGATCCGCTCACCCGCACGTGATCAAAATGTCCGGCCTCAGACATTTCCGACTCCGCAACAGCCAGCCGCTCTTCAATCACATCCAATGCGTCCTTTCCGCGCGATACCAACCTTGCCCGCAATTCATCGATGGTCTCAGTCACAATATAAACCGACACCAACGCCTCATCCAAGCGAACATCCCCAGCCGCCAACTCTTGCACGGCCAAGGCTCCCTGAACATCATTCACCAAAAGCACATCACCGCCTGCCGCCAATCGCTCCAAGACATCCTTTTTTAATGTTCCATATCTTCTGCCGTAAACCTCAGCCTGTTCCAGAAAATCTCCCGCCTCGACCCGCCGCACAAACTCTTCTTCCCCGAGAAAATGATAATCAACCCCATCGGCCTCCCCTTCCCGGGGGGCACGGGTCGTACAGGTTACCACTCGGCGCAGTCCTGCGTTCTCCTTCAGTAGCCGCTTTGCCACCGTGGTTTTGCCTGCCCCTGAGGGCCCGGACAACATCAGCAATACCGGCCCGGACATCACTCGACGTTTTGAACCTGTTCGCGGAATTTCTCCAATTCCGTTTTCAAAATCACTACCAAGCGCGATATGGCCGAATCATTTGCCTTCGATCCAATCGTGTTGATTTCACGGTTCATCTCCTGAGACAAAAAATCCAATGTCCGCCCCACCGGCTCCCTTTTCTTCAGGCAATCATCGAACTGACCAAAGTGACTTTCCAGACGCGTCAATTCCTCCGTGATGTCCGATCGATCCGCAAACAAAACAACCTCGCGCAACACCCGCTCATCATCCATCACCGACAAATCTACCCCGGCATCCTCAACCCTGCTCAAGAGATTCTTTCGATATTGCTTCAAAACCGCCGGTGCGCGCCGTGCCACCTTTGCCGCCGCGCCACGCATCAACCGCACACGTTTCAAAAGGTCTTTTTCCAACGCCGCCCCTTCGCGGGAGCGCATGGCTACCAATTGCTTTAAAGCCCTTCCCGTCGCGGCATTAACCGTCGGCCAGTAATCAGCAGCCACCACCTCCCGTTCAGCCACTTGCAGTACTCCCGGTGCCCTGAGTACATGTTCCATCTGCACTTCCGAAGACAGCCTCAAATCTTTTTGTAATTTATGGAAATCCCTCAGATAACGCTTGGCCAGCGCCACATCGATCGCCGCCTTGCCATCCGTGCTCCCATTGAAGGCAACGCTGACCCGCGCATTGACCCTGCCCCGAGACACGGCCCCGCCAATCACCTCTCGCATGCGCGGCTCCAGCGCATCCAAATCTCGCGGCAAATGGACTCCAATTTCCCCTTGGCGACGGTTCACGGAAGTAATCTCAACCGTCACCTTGCACCCATCGCGCACGCATTCGCCGCGGCCATAACCGGTCATGGATTTCATGAAGCGCTGAACATGCCAGAAAACTATCCCCAGTTAAATCGCAAACCTCATCCCCTCTCCAGCGGCACCGAAACCCTGCTGATGTCCCGCGCCCGGCCCGATGCACCATCAACTTCCACAATCACTCCTTGGAGCAGCACCCGCCCGGATGCCACATTGAACCGCTGCGGCTGGCAGGTAAGAAATCTTTCCACCACCGGCTCCACTTCGCGCCCCAGCACGCTGTCATGTGGACCAGTAAAGCCCGCATCGCACAGAAAGGCCGTACCGCCAGGCAGTATCTGCTCATCAGCCGTTTGTACATGCGTGTGCGTTCCCACCACAGCACTGACTCTTCCATCCAGCAGCCGCGCCATGGAGATTTTCTCTGATGTAGCTTCGGCGTGAAAATCCACGAAGATAATGGGAGTCTTGCCTTGTAACGCTTTCACCGCGTCACGTGCCGCCAGAAATGGATTATCCATCTCCCGCATGAAAGTCCGCCCCTGAACGTTGAGCACCCCCAGCGACGGTAATCCCTCTCGCTCCAGCACCATGCTGCCCTGCCCCGGTGTTCCCGGCGGAAAATTCACTGGCCGCACAAACCGCGGTTCCTCATGTAGCAGATCCACCACCTCCCTTTGGTCCCACAAATGATCCCCCATCGTGATCACATCCACTCCCGCCGCATAAATCTCCGCCGCCTTGTCTGGCGTAATACCGTTGCCCCCCGCTGCGTTCTCCCCGTTGGCGATGACCACGTCAATCTCACGCTGCGCCCGCAATGATGGCACCAGTTCCCTGACTGCCTTTCGCCCTGGCGCACCCACGATGTCACCTATGAACAGAACCCTCACCGGCCCAACCTAGCCGCAGCCTGCGCCGGATGCAATGTGCTTGTCGATCGTGGCCGACTGGCCATAATCCTTCCGCCATGAAACACACCCGAGTTTTCGCAATACTGCTTTCCTTTTCCCTAGCCGCATCTCTTGTGGCTGACGTCGCCACTGACATGGCCAAGGCCGCGAATGCCTTGGTCGCCAGTCTCGATGCCAAACAAAAAGCCCAGGTTGTTTTTGACTTCAAGTCCGATACTCGAACCTATTGGCACTTCATTCCTGCCGAAATGCTCAAGGGCGGTGGACGCAAGGGCCTTCAGATCAAGCATATGTCAGGCCAACAAATCGAGTTGACCCATGCCCTGCTCAAAACTGTACTCAGCGAAGAAGGGCACACTAAAGTGAAGAATATCATGTTTCTCGAGGATATCCTGCATGTACTCGAAGGAAAAAATCGCCGGTTCGTTCGTGACCGCGACGCCTACCATATTCTTGTGTTCGGCAAGCCTGGCAACAAAGGGGCATGGGGTTGGCGATTCGAAGGCCACCATGTTTCGCTCAATTACACCATCGTCAACGGCAAGCTCAGCGTCGTACCCTCCTTCCTCGCCAGCAATCCGGCTGTGGCGGACTTTGGGCCCGGCCGTAAATTGGTAGCCTTGGAAGTAGAGGAATTCGCCGCCCGCGACCTGCGCAATTCACTCAACGCCGCCCAAGCCAAGAAAGCCGTGATCGCCGACAAGGCTCCGCGCGACATCCTCACCTCCGCACTGCCCAGGGTGGAAGTTTTGGAAAACACTGGCATCGCTTACAGTGATTTGGACAAGGATCAACAGGAGCAACTCAACAAGCTTATTCAAGAGTACATCAATCGCCACAGGGCAATTGTTGCCAAGGAGGATTGGGCCAAGATCGAGAAAGGCGGCCTGAAGAAAATCCGCTTTGCATGGGCAGGCAGCACCAAGCCATTTCAGCCGCACTATTACCGTGTTCAGGGCCCGACATTCCTGCTCGAATACGCGAACACACAAAACGGCTCCAACCACATCCACGCCACATGGCGAGATTTCAACGGCGATTTTGGTCGTGATCTTCTGCGTGAACACGTGAAGAAGAATCACTAGGCTTGGAAATCTGAGAGAGTGAAACCAGAGGGCGAAGAGCACCTTCTCACCGGGCCGTGTGTTGGCGATGTCTTGGAGGTTGAAATCTCCGACATGGCCTTTGGTGGTGATGGAGTGGGGCGCGTCGATGGGTTCGTGATTTTTGCGCCCTTTGTCATTACCGGCGAAACGGTTCGGGTGGAGATCATCGAGCGCAAAAAAGACTTCGCCCGAGCCAAGTTGCTGGAGGTTCTGACGCCAGCGCCTGAACGAACCAGCCCAGAATGCACTCATTTTGGCATCTGCGGAGGCTGCCAATACCAGCACATCGAATACACCGCACAGACTCAAATAAAACTCAGCCAAATCCGCAGTTTATTTGAGCGAGTTGGCGGTTTCTCTGGGGCGGTAGTGGGTAACCTTGTTCCCTGTCCTACCCCTTACAATTACCGCAACCGAATCATGGTCCGCCGCCAATGGAACAAGCCCAAGCAAAAGGCGGTGTACGGCTTTCTTCATCATGATTCACGACTGGTAGTGGACATGGATAGGTGCGAGATTGCCGAGGAATCTTTAAATGAACAGTTGATCCAACTGCGCGAAAATCCGCCGCCGCGCAACATGCAAAAAATTGTCCTTCGCATCATGCCCGACGATTGGGAGATGCACCGGGATTCCTTCTTCCAGAATAATTTCCACCTCCTGCCTGAACTCGTCGAGATTGTGCGCAACAAGCTCATGGACGCCGGCACACGCCACCTTGTGGATGCCTACTGCGGCATTGGCTTTTTCAGCCTTTCACTGGCCGATTCCGTGGAGTCATTCGTTGGCGTCGACATTGACAAACAATGCATCCTGCCCGCGCGTCGCAATATGGAGTTGCGTGACATCGCCAACGGCGAATTCATTCTCGGCAAGACAGAAGAACACATGGACGCTTTGTTGGCCAAATTCACGGCGCCAAACACGACTGTCATTCTAGACCCCCCGCGCAAAGGCTGCCATCAGAACGGCTTACAAATGTTGGCCGATGCCGCGCCGGCACAAGTGATCTATGTGTCCTGCCACCCCGCCACCTTAGCGCGTGATTTGAAATGGCTGTGCACAGAAGGCGGGTATGAACTGGCTGGGGTCACCCCCTTGGATATGTTCCCACAAACACAGCACGTGGAATGTGTGGCTGACCTGCGAAGAAAACAGGACTAGGTCACTGCCAGAATTTCAATCCATCCTTCCGCCAAAGGAATATTTCCCACGCAATGTTCTGGAGGAATGCAATCTCATTCGACGGAATGGCATGCAGCCCGCCGTTGTTCAATCCCACGGGGCTTTGCCACGTAAGATAAGCATAAAACATGCACGCGTTTAAATAAGTACCACGAATGTTGGGTGTAAATCCATCGCTCTGCCGCAATATGATATCCGGCCGCCGCCACTCGGATAGTTCCCACGCCATCCCACAGGGCACTACAGGAATGTTCTGTTGTTGCCCAACAGACATATAAGCACTGTCCGTCCGGAACAAGACATCCGTGGGTGAGAAGATGGGATCGGACCGTTTCCAGGTCTGGAACAACATGGGCAAGCTGCCTTGGTTGGTAATAGCTTGAGTCAGCAGCCGGATGTTGTTGGTCATCAGGGGGTAATTATAGATCGGCAATACGGAATGCTCCTGCATGACGACTGCGTCAAGCGGCAGAGCATTGGTGAAATTATTTGGATCGGTGATGACGTTAGTGATCGCCATGTAAGTTCGCAGATCTCCCACATGGGATTGAAGCGTGTAACCTTCGTGGGCGCGCGCTTCAGCTTCGATGCGGAATTTTCCACTGACGGCCATCGTGTTCAAAACTCCCACCATGTCGTTGGCTCCCGTCAGCCCATTGCCAACAAACAACACCCGCAACACTTCAGGGTTGCGTGAGCGGTTAGTAGAAAGGTAGATGGGAACTTGCGGTGCCAGCGCGTTTGTGTGGCCAAACTGGAACACTCCAGTAATGGGGTTTCCAACGGCCAAGGGAATGTTGGAACGCCGCCCCCAAGTGCGAAGGTTGATGCGGTTAAGGAAGAGAGGGGTGCTCGCAAAGGCCTCCACCACAATGGCACCCAGCAGGCAGACAAACACAATCGTCAGCATTTTCGCCGCGATTTTTCCTTTTTTCATCATATTTTCCGGCTGTTTGGCCCTTTTGCCGGTCCGCAAGTATGGTGTTAGACGAAGTTCGCCAAGAGTTGGATACAGTTTTTTGAGGAAATTCGGTTTGCCAAGAATATGCGAGCTTGGGCATTATCCCCGGTCTTGGCCGGGGCGTAGCGCAGCCTGGTTAGCGCGCGTCGTTCGGGACGACGAGGTCGAGAGTTCGAATCTCTCCGCCCCGACCATTTATTTTGTTTCCCACCACTCGCCGGCCCGCAGTCTGTCCAGCAGTTCCCCGTCCGCTGGCGGAAATTCAAATTCGCCTAATCCCTCGGCGGTCACCCATTCAAATGCCTGACATCCGATGGCCTCCGGTTCTCCCCCGAGCATTGTGCAGCGGAAAAATTTTAGGCGAACCTCTTTCTCTGGATAAACATGAGACACCTCGGCCAATAGAAGCCCGACATCCACTTTGATGGCCAATTCCTCAGTCAATTCCCGGCACAGGCACTGTTCAGGAGATTCCCCAGGCTCCATCTTTCCTCCCGGAAATTCCCACAAGCCGCCAAGATGACTTCCTTTCAGTCTCTGGGTGATCAACAACTTGCCATGACGAAAGATCAAACCAGCGGCAACCTCCACAGTTGATAATTGGCTTCTGGGCATAAAAAAAGCCCGCCGCATATTAGCGGCGGGATAAGTTGATGGATTAAATTATCGGCCGTAGCCCGCCAATACGGGCGCATCTTCTTCTTCCGGAGTCGCATCCAAATCGTCACGGAACAACACCCATCCGCAAACCAATCCCGCCAGCGCGCCCCCCACCATCGGACCGATCCAGTATACCGCCTGACTGGTCCAAACGCCCGACACCATGGCCGGGCCAAATGCCCGGGCAGGATTCAAGGATCCTCCCGTCAGATACATTCCCGCAAACACCGCCGCCATGACCAATGCTCCCAGGGCCAATGCCCCAGCAATGGGCGAACGGCCGCGCAGAATGGCTCCGTAGAAAACTGTCACCCACAGAAACGCCAGCACACCTTCAAGCAACATGGCCTGCCCATTGCTGACCCGCGGTTCCTTGTTGGTGATATCCGGCTGACCACCCACCGTTCTCAACGGTATGGTCGGAACGGCCATCTGAATTGGAGTGGGCGGCTCCGTGTTATCGAGCTGAACAATTTCTGTTTTGCCGAAGACAGGTTTCAACATCACACAAGCCAAAACCGCCGCCGTAAGTTGGGCGACAATGATCAATCCCGCGCGTGCAACATTCAGTCGCCCCCCCACCAGTAACCCCAGAGTAACGGCGGGATTAAGCTGCCCGCCCGAGATTCCCGCAAATGCAGCCACCATCGCAGCAACCACCAACCCATACGCAATGGCCTGAACAGACTGCATGTAAATGTTGCCCATCAAATACGAAATCGACGCCACCACGATCATCAGCGCAAACACGCCAATAAACTCCGCCACCAATTGGCGAACAAGCGCGGGGCGATTCAAATTCAACTCATTTGCGACGGCCGACTCCTGAACCATCGCTCCACCCCGATTCGAAGATGTAGATTCGGCCGTTTCCACCGCCCCAGTAGCCCTATATTCAACGGCAGGATTTTGCAAAACGTCATCCATGATATTGTACCTCCTTGCTTTAAATACCACGATATCTCGTAGGTGGTGTGAGAAAACCGAATTAGTCTCCCTGCGTCAAGGAGTTTTTATTGGCACAAGAAGCGACCGAATGATGGGCTATTCGCGGCTTTTATCGGGTGTTTCGGACGAATCGGTCCCGTTTGATTCCGATGCGGTCGCGTTGGAATCCGGTTCGTTCGGGTCTCTGGGTTTTCCATGAGGCGATGTCATGGGGCGCAATTCGGGATATTTGGCTATCAGAATGCGCAAGTTATCGCCCGCCAAACGGTTCGCCACGGGAGCCAAAGGGTTGAAGCTGGAGGCAGAAGCCAGCATATCCCGTGCTTCAGCCGTCTTTCCCTCCTCTTCAAAAATAGCCGCCAAATTTAGGCGCGCATATTGAATCTCGGGCTTGTTTGAGTGTGCGATGATAATTTGCTCATACGCAGCCTTAGCCTCGGCTGTCTTGCCACCCTCATCCAGACAAATCGCCCGCCCCAAGTCTGCCGCCGCTTTCATTGGGCTTTGCCCATGCCTGGCGGCAAAAACCTCGAATTGCTTTTGCGCCTCTTCGTACTTGCCCGCATCAAGCAGCGAACGTGCCCAAATCAACCACGCCCTCTGGCCTGCGCTCGTTTCGGGATACCCGCTGTACACAGCCTGATAACTCTCCGGTGTTATCGACCCGTTGAGCATCTTCGCCATGTTCGTGCCTTCCAAGGCGCCTCCAGCCTCGCCGACGAGCTGCGTGGCGTTAAATCGGTTGATGTAAATTGAGAAGCCCACAATCAGGGCAACACCCACACCAACGATCACCGCCAAGCGGTTTTCCTCAACCCACGCCCAAAACTCAAACAGGGCATCAGACTCTTGGTCATGTTCACTCACGAGCGGGGGATATTTGAAATTTCAGGCCCAATTGGCAAGCCGCAAATCTCTTTCGCCTTGCCACCCTCCGCACCTCCCAGTACCGTCCAGCCGTGCAGGAGCCGCAACAATACTTAGCCGTCCTGATGCTTCTCGGCATCGCGATCGCCTTTGCGGGCGGCAATTTGCTTGTCTCCGTCATTTTGGGCAAATGGTTTGGCAAACGCACCGCCGGGTCGAGTGCGGTTAAGGACACCCCTTACGAATGCGGCATGCTCCCCGAGGGGGAAGGCTCCAGCCGCATGTCCGTAAAATTTTACCTTGTAGCCATGCTTTTCATTCTCTTCGACATTGAGGTTGTGTTTCTTTACCCGTGGGCGGTCATCTATAAGGACATGCTATCCGATCACGCCGCCCTCATCCTAGGTAGCATGCTTTCCTTCTTGGGCATCCTCTTCGTCGGCTACATCTACGCATTGAGAAAAAAAGCCTTCGACTGGAAGAACTAGGCAGCCATGGGCACCACTCTGCCGCCCATTCAGTTCGGCACCTCCGGTTGGCGCGGATTGATCGCCAAGGATTTCACCTTCGACCGTGTGCGCCTCGCCGCTCAGGGCATTGCCGATTACCTCAAGGCCGAGCGTCGCAAAAAAACTTCCCCACTCGCCAAACGCAAGCCGACGATCATCCTTGGACATGACGCCCGATTTTTGGGGCGTGATTTTTCGCTCGCGGTTGCTGAAGTGCTCGAGGCCAACGGTTTCACTGCCCTGCTCTGTGATCGTGACACCCCCACTCCAGTCATCAGCCATACCATCCGCGTCCGTAAAGCACTCGGTGGCATCAACATGACTGCCAGCCATAACCCCGCCGAATGGCAAGGTCTGAAATACTCCCTGCATAACGGCGCCCCGGCAACTCCGGAGGCCACCCGCAAAATTGAAGCCGCCATCGCCAAACGTCAGGCCAAAGGATGGTGCTTCGACGGCAGTGTGATCGGCACCTATGCCTGCAAGGAAATCGATCCGTTACCGGCGTATTTTAAACGCATCCGCCAGCTCGTCGATTTTCCGGCCATCAAAAAGGCCAAGATGAAAATCGCCGTCGAGCTCATGTACGGGGCCGGCCGTGGTTACCTCGACACCTTGCTGGAAGAAGCCGGCGTAAAGGTCACGCGCTTCCATGATTTTTCAAATCCCCTTTTCGGCAATCAGCCGCCTGAACCCAATGCGGAGGGCATGACCGAGGCCGCCGCCAGTGTTGCTGCCGGCAAGGCGCAGATGGCTCTTGGACTGGATGGCGATGCGGACCGCTTCGGCGTGGTGGACAAGGACGGCACGTGGCTGACGCCCAACCAAATCCTCGCGCTCACACTTTATCACCTGAAGAAAAACCGCCGCTGGTCTGGCGCTGCCGTCCGCACCGTACCCACCAGCCACATGATTGATGCTATCGCCGGACATTTGGGCGTAAAACTTCACGAAACACCGGTGGGCTTTAAATACATCGGAGCGCTAATGGAAAGTGAACCCATCATCGTTGGCGGCGAGGAAAGCGGCGGCCTCAGCGTCAAGGGCCATGTCCCTGAGAAAGACGGTATTCTGGCCTGCCTATTGATGGCAGAATTGGTGGCGGTTGAACGAAAACCGCTCGGCAAGATTCTCAAGCAACTGGAAAAGCACATCGGCGAATTTCACACCGACCGCATCAACATCCACATTAATCCCGCGCAGAAAACGGCCATTCTGGAACGGCTCGCCGAAGGATTGGACAAGATCGGCTCCACACCGGTGCAGGAATTCATCACCACCGATGGTTTCAAGTTCATTCTACCTCACGGCGAATGGGTCGCCTTCCGCGCCAGCGGCACTGAGCCGGTGATCCGGTGTTACTTGGAAACCAAAAGCGCCACCCGCATGAAGACACTGCAAAGCGCTTGTCGAAAGATTTTGAAATAGTGCAGGCTAGGCGCGAGGGACGCGTTCCGCCTCGTCCGCGGATATAAAAGGGTCCGGTGGAACTTACCCTTCCCTTAAACCTTTGGCGTCACCACGCGCTTTTCAAAATCCACCACCAACAACCGTTTGCCTTTTTCCACCGTTTTGTGCCCCTCGGCCTCGAGCATTTTGCGTTGGGCCGCTACGCCGCCAGGATATTTAGGATTCACTTCCCCACCGGTTTTCAACGTACGCCAATACGGCGTCACCCGCTTGCGCCCTTCCTCAAGAGCCTCCTCTGCGGCATTGGCGGACATCCACGCAAAAATGCCCGTGGTGATTGGGCACGCGATATCCGTTTTGTGCTGCCTCGCCACCGCCGCACGCAGTTCGTTAATGGTCGTCAGCTTGCCTTTGGGCACCTTTTTCATGAGCCCATCAATATCGCGCGGCCGCGGAATCGCACAGGTGCCTTCACCCCATTTGGAAGCCAGCTTGCTGTCCTTGGTGTCAAACACCTTGGGCAGATCCTTGTCATCCATCAGCTTTTCCCGCCAACTCTTCTTCGAACGCGCCATGACTGGAGAATAATCGGCCCGAATGACATGGCAAGAAAGGAGGCTGGGAAATCTGCGGCAGGAGTCTTAACCTGCGGCGTGGACGCGAAGACGATTTTCAAAATGGCCGCCCTGTACGCCGGCGCGCTGATGGTGACCATCATCATCAAGTTTCTGTTTGGCTTGGGATTTGGCGCGGGGATGATCGTCTTTTTTGCGGTCCTACTGGCCGGCTGGAAATTGGCTTATCCAAACCCCAATTCCACCCCGGAAAAATCCGAGGCCACCACTGACCCCAACGAAGACCCATCATGACCGTCCGCATCGTTGAGGGCGAAACTCGCCTGATCAATCTCCGCACGCGCATGCCGTTCAAGTACGGCATCGCGACCATGACTGATGTGCCGTACGCTTTTCTACGGCTGGCGGTGGATATTAACGGCACGGTGCACGAGGGATTTTCGGCCGATAATCTGCCGCCCAAATGGTTCACCAAAATCCCGGACGCACCGCTTGGCGGCGAAATGACCGAGATGCTACGCGTCATTGAGCGCGCCCGCGAAACAGCGATCGGCATGGAAGCCGGCACAGCGTTTGAACTATGGCATGATCTCTATGAAGCTCAGTCCGAATGGGGCGAAAAAGAAAATCTCGCGCCGCTTTTGAGCGGTTTCGGCACATCAATGGTTGAGCGCGCCCTGATCGAAGCCAACTGCCGAGCCGCCGGCGTGCCGTTTGCGCAAGCCATTCGTGGCACCGAGCTGGGCCTCTCCATGGACGCCATTCAAATTCAAATGGGCGCTGTGAAAGCACCCGAATGGCTTCCGGAGCAACCGCTTCAATCGATCATCGCCCGTCACACCGTGGGTTTGGCTGACCCGCTGTCGCCGGCGGACATCCCTGCCGGTGAGGCGGCGGCCGATCAACTTCCGCAAGCCCTCACCGACTGCATTACCACCTACGGCCTGCGCCATTTCAAAATTAAAATCAACGGTCAGCCCGACACTGATCTTGCCCGGCTGGAAACACTGGCGGACATTATTACTTCCCACGCCGCTGCCGATTTTGCGTTTACACTGGACGGGAACGAGCAGTTCAAGAGCATCACCGACTTCCAGTCCTTCTGGGCGGCCATTCAGGATCACGATGCCTTGCGCCCCTTCTTCGAAAAGCTCCTGTTCATCGAGCAACCGCTCCACCGCGACGTGGCGCTCGGTGAATCGTTGTACGAACAGTTTCAAGCATGGCCCGATCGGCCGCCGGTGATCATCGATGAATCCGATGCGGAGCTGGACAGCCTCACCACCGCCCTTCGTCTCGGATACGCCGGCACCAGCCACAAAAACTGCAAAGGCATCTTTAAGGGCGTCACCAATCGTTGTTTGATTGAGAAACGGCGGCGAGAGGGAGAAACCGTCGTAATGAGCGGTGAGGACCTGTGCAATGTCGGGCCCGTGGCACTGCTGCAGGATCTGGCCGTGTGCGCCGCCATCGGCATTGAAAGCGTCGAGCGCAATGGCCACCATTATCACCCCGGCCTCTCTCAATTACCACCCCCCATGCAGGCCGCCGCGCTCGAGCATCATCCGGACCTCTACCACACCGGCCCCGACGGCTGGCCCACGCTCCGCATCACCGATGGCCAGATCGACACCACCTCCATCAACAACGCCCCCTTCGGCGTGGGCTTTGCGCCGGATCTGACCGAACTCGTCTCCGCCAACGAATGGGAACCCCCAATCACTCCATAGCGCGCGACCTCCGCCAAGCCTACCGGTTAATGCACCGGCAGCACGGTCATCAGCATTGGTGGCCCGGTGATTCACCATTTGAAATCTGCGTGGGAGCCATTCTCACGCAAAACACATCCTGGAAAAACGTCGAACGCGCCATCGCCAATCTCAAGGCGGCAAAGGTCATGTCGGCACGGCGCATGTATCAATTGCCCGTTGAGGAACTCGCGCAGCTCATCCGGCCGGCCGGCTATTACAACATGAAAGCCCAGCGCCTCCGGCATTTTCTCGATGTCCTAGTCGGGCAATTTGGCGCCAGCCTCAAGCGCTTGATGCAGGGCGATACGGCCGTCGTTCGTGAACGCCTGTTAGCCATCAATGGCATCGGCCCGGAAACCGCCGACAGCATGCTTCTTTACGCCGGTTATCACCCTTCCTTTGTCATCGACGCTTACACCAAGCGGATTTTTAGTCGGCATAACTGGTGCGATGAGCAAACCGATTATGACGCACTGCAGCAGCTTTGCCGGAGCTCCCTCAGCCAACGCAAAACGCCTGAGCATTTGGACTACTGGCAGGACTACCACGCGCAGTTGGTCGTGATTGGCAACCGCTATTGTCGCCCGAAGAATCCCCGCTGCGATGAGTGTCCACTGCAGCCCTTGTTACCAACCTAGCCTTGAACCGGCCGACCGTCC
>PBVU01000041.1:0-8023 GCA_002728775.1 Verrucomicrobiales bacterium
ACGTGAAATTGTGGAGGGCATTCGCTCGGACGGAAACGACATCGACTTGGCCGTGCGGCTGAGTACGTTTGATATGGTGCCACACCGGCCGGATGAACGCTTGTCTAAGCCGGGCAAATTGGGGCCGGGTGTGCCGGAGCAACACGCCACGCCTTACCCATACCAGTTTGGAGTGGATCACGATGACCCGACGCGCATTGACTTGCGCGAGTCATTTGACTTTGTGGCTCTCTGTGGCCAGTTGGGGGTCAAGCTACTGAACACCACGGCGGGGTCGCCATACTACACCCCGCACTTGCAGCGCCCGGCGTCCTATCCTCCCAGCGATGGCTACCAGCCGGCGCATGATCCTCTGATCGACTTGGCGCGGCAGATAGATGCGGTTCGTCAAATCAAGGCGCGACTGCCTGAAGGCATAGCGGTCATCGCCTCAGGCCTCAGTTACTTGCAGGAATTTTTGCCGCATGTGAGCCAAGCCTTGATTCGCGAGGGATGGACGGATTGTGTGGGATTGGGCCGTGTGGTGTTGAGCTATCCAGATGTGCTGATGGCCGCGATGAAGCAAGGTGATCTGGAAAAACGCCAGATTTGCCGCACGTTTAGTGACTGTACCACGGCCCCACGAAAAGGCCTGCCCAGTGGGTGTTTCCCCTTGGATGATTTCTATGCACAGGGAGAGGATGCCGCGCGGCTGAAGGAATTCAAGCGGAGGCAAACCGACTGACACAAAGCAAGGGTTCTACTCCTCAGGAAACGGCTCGTAGGGCATCGTGGCGACAACGGCATCAATTTGCCCGCCATTCGTCCTCACTTGCAGCTTTGTGCCTGGCTTACAGGACTCGCGTTGAATGATGGCCAAGGCGGCTCCGGCTTCCGTGGCAACACTGGACAATCGGCCCACCACCTTGTCATTCAGCACAACTTCGTCGGCGATGGAAGCCGCGCCGGTCAGCCGCAGGCCGCGCAGGAGTTTTCTCACCTGCCCGTAAGTGCGTATGCGGGCGATGATTTCCTGACCAATGTAGCACCCCTTCGAGTAACTGATGGCACGCGATTCTAAGCCCCCTTCCGGTGGCAGGTTTGCCACTGTTAAGTCGGCGCCGAAGCGCGGAATGGTTGCCAGAATACGCGCCTGCTCAAACGACGCTTCGCTGCAATGCAAGGCGATGACTGACAGCTTGTCCTGCCATTCGGCAACCTGTTCCGTGGCCACGAACAGGTCGAAGCCCGCAGTGCCCAAGCGCGGCTGGTTAATGACGTATATGTCCTCATCTTCCAGGGCGACTGAATACGGGGATCTAGGACACGGCAAATCCAGTTTGTCTAGTGCCGCAGGGGACTCCGGGCCTTGGATGCTCAACAGTTTAAAATGAGGCGCGACATCGGCTATCTCCACGTCTTCCGTGATCACGTATTTCTCCAGCCGTTCGCGAACGGGCCCCGCGAGGTCGGGCTCGAAATCCAGCAGCAACTCCTCAGCCAGCCGGTAGACAAATAGGTCGGACTCCATTTTGCCCTTCGCGTTTACAAGCGCGGCGTAGCAGCCGGTATTCTCCGTCAGGGCCTCAATATCGTTGGTCACCTGTCCATGAAGGAACTTGACGCGATCGTCTCCCAATACGCACAGCCGTGAGCGGCTGGAGAAATCCAGCCAACCTACGCTTTGCCTCAACGCTTCGAATTCATCCTGCACGCGCCGATGACAGCAGTTTTGGCTGTCTGCTCCAAGATGTTTTGCTGGGCCATGGTTTTTCATGGTGAGGCGGGTCTTTTGCGTGACAGGGCACGAGGCCGCCGTTACATTGCGCCGCCATGCACAAGTTGGTTTTACTTCGCCACGGCCAGAGTCAATGGAACTTGGAAAACCGGTTCACCGGTTGGCACGATGTGGACTTGACCGAGCAGGGCCGCGAGGAGGCACGCGCCGCCGGCAGGGTTTTAAAGGAAAACGGTTTTGTGTTCGACAAGGCGCACACCAGCGTCCTCAAGCGTGCCATCCGCACGTTGTGGATTGCACTGGATGAACTGGACCAGATGTGGATTCCCGTGCGGCGCGACTGGCGCTTGAACGAGCGCCACTACGGCGCGTTGCAGGGGCTGAACAAGGCGGAGACAGCCGAGGAACACGGTGAGGAACAAGTGCTCATCTGGCGGCGTGCGTATGACATCCCACCGCCCGCGCTGGAGGCCTCGGACGAACGCTACCCGGGGCACGACCTGCGCTATGCCAACCTCTCGAGTGAAGAGTTGCCGCTCACGGAGTGCCTGAAAGATACCGTGGACCGGTTTTTGGCCTACTGGCACGAGTCGATTGCGCCGGAGATTCGCGAGGGCAAGCGTGTTATCATCGCCGCCCATGGCAACAGCTTGCGGGCCTTGGTGCAGTATCTTGATGGTTTATCGGAGGAGGATGTTTTAAAGTTGAACATTCCTACCGGCATGCCGCTGCTGTATGAGTTGGATGCAGATTTGAAACCGATCAAGAATTATTACTTGGGTGACGAGGAGGCGGTGAAGGCAGCCATGGAAGCGGTGGCTAACCAAGGGAAGGCAAAGTAGCGGGGCCGATGTGCCCGGCTTGCAAGGCTAAGTCGCCGGCCGAAAAATCCAACCGATGAAAGCCGTCATCCTTGCCGCCGGAAAGGGCACGCGCATGGGGGCGCTGACGGAGGAGTTGCCCAAGCCCATGCTCCGGGTGAATGGACGGCCTATTCTGGAGCATATCTTGACGGGACTGCGAGATGCGGGGTTTTCTGAATTCTGCTTCATCACTGGCTGGAAGGCGGAGGTGATCGAGAATTTTTTTGGAGATGGCTCGGACTGGGGCGTGTCGGTTTCCTATGTGCGGCAGGTTGTGCAGGACGGGACTGGAAAGGCACCCGAGCTGGCGCGTGAGTTTGTGGGGGAAGATTTTTTTCTGCTGACGTACGGGGACATTTTGGTGAAGCCGGAGACGTATCGGCGCATGCTGGAACGTTGGTGGGAAGGCGAGTTTAGTGGGTTGGTTACAGTGACCGGCAGCGAGGATGTGACGAAGGGGGGATTGTTTTTCTTTGATGAGGGCTTTTGCCTGACCCACTTGGTTGAGAAACCGTCTGCTGTCGCCTTGGAGAAACTTCGAGCCGAGGGATGGCTTCGGGAAGAAATGCCGGCCTGGTATAACGCCGGAATTTATTTATTTGAACCGGGATTGTTTGATTATACCGCCGGCCTAGAGAAATCACCAAGGGGAGAGTACGAGTTGACCGATGCCTTGGCAGGTTTGATTTCAGCGGGCGGGACGGTGGCCGGGTTGGAAATTGAGGGACGTTGGGTGGACGTGCGGGATCCCGAGGTGCTGCGAAAACTGGAGGAAGGCTGAAAAAGCCTGGCCGATTTTTCGGCCGACTGTGACAGGCCGGACCGAGGAAAATTTGAAAAAACCGCCCGTGAGCCAAGGGGTGAACCGAGTCCCGCGGGCGGATGCCAATCCCAGACGGCACTCCCGAGGGCATTCCGGCGGGGTCAATGCCTGATGGCCAAGGCATGGGCACGGATTGCGCCCGCGCAAAAACTAACGCGCTTTGCCCCCGAGGCAACCCATAAATGCGGGGTGTTTTCGACAAGTTGTTGACGATCTCGCCGGAGGCTCAACCGTGTGAGTGCGAGTGGGAATGGTCGTCCTCGGTGGGTGGTGTGGGATCAATCTCCTCCACCTCCGCTTTCTCCACGAGAAAGGCTGCCACCTTGTCATGCAGGATGCCGTTGACGATTTCCGGCACGCCGTTGGTTTCCTGGACTTTCTTGAAAAATTCCTGTGGCTCCATGTTGTTGCGTTGTGCCAACTGGACGATATGGGCCGTGATTTCCTCCTGCTTGGCCTCGATTTCCTCCGCCTTGGCAATGGCCTGAATGATATATGCCAGCTTGACCCGGTCTCGAGCCGCCATGTTGGCGTTGGCATAAATCTGTTCCTTGTTTCGTTCAATCTCCGCCTTGTCTATGCCACGCTGTTGGTTTTGCTGCACAATATTATAGACCAGACTCCGCGTTTCTTCCGCCAAGACCGATTCCGGCAAATCCTTCAGTTCCGTGCTGTCGATCACTGTTTCTAGCAGTTGCGCCCGCAAGTCACTTTCGGCTTTGTTGCGCCGGTCTGTCTCCAAGTCGTTGCGCACCCCTTCGCGCAGCTTGTCCAGACTCTCGGCACCCCAGCCCTTGGCAAACTCGTCATTCAATTCAGGCAACTGCTTTTCCTTTACCTCCACCACTTCCACCGCATATTCCCCCTTGCGACCCGAGAGATCCTTGGACACGAAGTCCTCGGGAAATTCCACCGAGACGTCCCTTTTCTCCCCTGCTTTGGCTCCCACCAGTTGCGCGGTGAAGCCTGGGATAAAATGATCGTGCTCCGCCTCCGCATGCACGTGCAGCCAGTATTTGTTTTGCTCCGTCAAGCCCCGCGCCGTGGGCGCAAAGTCCGTCAGCGGTTTGCCCTCCGAAGTGCCGGAGTAGTTCACCACCACGTAGTCGTTGTCCTGCACGCCGCGCTCCACGTTCTCGTATTGCGCCCGTTGGTCGCGCAGCGCATCCAGCGCCTTGTTCAGGTCTGTGTCCGTTACCTCCACGCGCTCTCGCTGCCCCTTTAGGCCCTTGTACTCCGGCAACTCAAAGACCGGCTTGACCTCCAGCGTGGCCGCGAACTGCAACGGTTCCCCCTTTGCAAACTGGATCTCCTCCACGTCCGGCTGAGTCACCGGCTCAATGTCTTTCTCCTTCAAGGCACGTTCATAGGCGTCGGACATCAGCTGCTTCTTCACTTCCTCGCCGATCTGGTTGCTGAAGGCCGCCACCACCTTGTCCTTGGGTGCTTTGCCCTTGCGGAAGCCCGGCAGGTTGGCCTGCTTGCGAAACTGGCCCGCCACGCGCTCAAACGTTTCGTCCACCTTTTCCACGGGTACATCTACGCGCAATTGTTTCTTGCACGGCGAAAGATCAATCAATTCAACATTCACGACAATTCCTTTGCAAAAGCGGCTCAACCTAGAAGCGGCATCCGTCCCCGTCAAGTTTGGAGGTTGGTCCGTTCCAGCGGGATTTTCCTCGACGATGAATATTCAAACGCTAGGTTCGTCCCTCCATTTCCAGATTAATGAAGACTCGCATCGTTTCCCTTCTTCTCATTTCCATCACAGCAATTGTCCAAGCTCAGGATATGC
This sequence comes from Verrucomicrobiales bacterium, assembly GCA_002728775.1. Taxonomy (GTDB): domain Bacteria; phylum Verrucomicrobiota; class Verrucomicrobiia; order Limisphaerales; family UBA1100; genus UBA6614. The sequence goes on from PBVU01000041.1 coordinate 5,199, forward strand.
CGGCGTGGCGGCAACAACTTTCGCGGCATTTGCAGGCTGATTTTCCCTATACCAAGGCGGCCATTCGGGCCAATTTCCCCGGCGGCAATGTGGCCAACAAGGGCATGGCCATCATTGTTGGACGCGAAGCGTTCATGTGCTTCGACACAGACCTGCTACGCTGGTCTGCCGGCTGGACGGGCAACTACATCACTGACGAAGGCGTGAGCTACCGCGGCAACCACGGTGCCAGCCCGCGTGTTGCCGGCGACCAAAAATTCGGCACCTCGAATATCGCCGGCTGGGCCGACCCTAAGGGATCCTTTGTCGATCCGCGTCCGGAGCCATTCGGTCCCATTCCCGCAAGCCAAGCTCAGTGGCGCGGTTGTTACGTGGCGGATGACAAGGTCGTGCTCAGCTACACCGTGCGTGGCATCAATTTTTTGGAGCAACCCAGCAGCATTGAAAAGGACGGCCAAACAGCTTTCGTTCGCAGCCTGCGACATGATGTCTTGACCGGCGGCGTGGCGGCGCTCGTTTGCGAGGTGGAAGGCACCAAGGGCCGTGTGGATGGCCAAATGGCCACCCTCACCGCTGGCGGCCAAGTGACCAAGGTGTTCGCCTCCAAGGGCAAGCTGGAGATTCAGGAAAACAAGCGGGTGGTCCTGCATCTCATCAAGGGGACCAAGGCCGGCGACTTGAGCCTAATCCTGTGGCGGGGCGCGGAGGCCGATGCCGGAAAATTTGCCGCCCTTGCCAAGACACCCGTCAAGGCCTCCTTTCCCAAAGCCGGCAAAAACCGCTGGCCTGAGCCCGTGGTTACCAAGGGGACCCTGAACACCAGCCAGACGCCTGATGGCGCCTATGTGACCGATACCATCACCTCGCCCGAGAAGAATCCGTGGAACCGCCGCGTGCGTTTTGGAGGCTTGGATTTTTTCAGCGATGGTGATCGAGCCGCGCTCTCCACTTGGGATGGGGATGTGTGGATTGTCTCCGGCCTGAAAAGCAAGGAACTCGCCGAGTTAAAATGGACCCGCTTTGCCAGCGGCGGTTTTGAAACCCTTGGCCTCAAGATCGTGGACGATGTCATCTACACCTCCGGCCGGGACGAGATGACCCGTTACCACGACACCAACAAGGATGGTGCTGCCGATTATTACGAGAGCTTCAACAACCAGATCACCAGCTCTCAGGGCTTTCACGAGTTCGTATTCGATTTGCACACGGATGCTGAGGGTAATTTTTACACCATCAAGGCCGGCCCGGTGCGCGGCGGTGGTCGCGGATTTGGAGGTGGTGGCGGCAACGGCCACGTCTCCGCCCATGCCGGTGCCTTGCTGAAAATTGACAAGTATGGCAGGCAGCTCACTGTGGTGGCCACGGGCTTTCGTGCGCCCAACGGCATGGGGGTCGGCCCCGAGGGCCAGCTCACCAGTGGTGACAACGAAGGCACTTGGATGCCCCGTTGCCCCATCAACTGGGTTCAGCCCGGCGGTTTTTATGGGGTGGAAGACTTGGCTCACAAGAACCCGCTGCCGCCACACCACAAGCCCTTATGCTGGCTCGACAAGGGCTGGGACAATTCCGGTGGTGGCCAGGAATGGGTCACCAGCAAGAGCTGGGGGCCCTTCGCTGGTGAACTGCTCCACACCAGCTACGGCCGATCCTCGTTGTATTTGGTTTTAAAACAAAACCTGGGGGGTGGCAACATGCAGGGGGGGGTGGTTAAGTTCCCGCTGCGCTTCACTAGTTCCGCCATGCGGCCGCGTTTCAGCCCGCATGACGGGCATCTCTATGTCGCCGGACTCAAGGGGTGGCAGAGCAACGCCGCGCGTATCACCGGTCTCGACCGGGTGCGCTACACGGGCAAGCCAGTCCAAATGCCTCGAGGTCTTTGGGTGGACAAGAATGGCGTGCACATTACATTCACTCAGCCAGTGGATCCAAAGACTGCAGCGGACCCGGAAAACTATGCCATCACCCGTTGGAACTATCGACGGACCAATGCCTATGGCTCCCCCACCTTCAAGGTCAGCGATCCCAATCAGCGCGGCAACGAGTCCGTGACCATCACCGCCGCCAAACTTTCGGCAGACAAGAAGACCGTCACCCTCACCGTGGAAGACCTGCAACCGTGCGACCAGCAGCTTATTCGCTTCAACATCGACACGGTCACCGGTGCGAACATTCGCACCGAGATCATGCACACCATCCACGCGGTGAAGTAGGGACCCGGCAGTTGCCCTTGGGGCGCGGCGTTCGCGAACTCGACACGAGGACGGGCGTCGTTTACAAGAGACCCACCGCTGACATGCGCAAATGGATGGTCATTTTGACTTGTGCCGCCGGGCTGGCCTTGGGTCAGGATCCGGAGCCGCCCACGGGATTGCGGGTGACCTACAGGGCCGGTGGGGTAGTTGACACCATGGCTACGCCGCACGTGGCGTTGTACGTGCCGGCGGGCCGTTCGGCTACGCCCTTCCTTCCTCCGGGCCGGTTTGTCGCCACTTGGGAAGGCGTGGTGAAGATTGACCTGCGCGGAGATTATTCCTTCCAAGCCAGCGGCCGCGGCAGTCTCAAGCTGGAGGTCAACAACACCGTGCTTCTGGATTTACCCGGCCTATCGGCGCTAGGCAAGCCGGCCACCACAAAGTCCGTGCGTCTGAACAAGGGGCCTAACGCCATCAAAGTTACCTACACCAGCCCCAGTCGTGGCGATGCCCAGCTTCGCTTGTTCTGGAGTGATCGCCCCGACAAACCCATGCCGCACGAACCCATCCGCGCCGGCCAGTTGGCCCATGAGGCAAATCCCGCGCTGGAGCAGGCAGATTTGCGCCGGGCTG
>PBVU01000042.1:0-14244 GCA_002728775.1 Verrucomicrobiales bacterium
ACAAAGGCGAGAAAGCCGATGGAGGAGATGGTGATGCCAACGTAGAATTGCTCGTAGCCCTTGTGAAAGGACATGTTCCAGCCGTAGTCCCAGCCAAACCACATGAGGGCACCCGAAGGGAGAATGAGGACGGAGGTGTTAAAAATGCCTTGCAGGCCGAGCCAGAAATTGCGGCGGAGGGCTTCTGTGAGGCCGGTGAAGACACGCCAAGGCCTGGGGCCTTCGCGGCGCAGGTTGGCTAGGAAATTATGGCGCAAAAACCAGTTGGGCCAGTGGAGGTGGAGGCGGGTTTCCTGATGTGCGTCGAGGAAGCCCGGGAAAGTTGTGCCTTTTTCCTTTAACAGACTTCGTTTCCACCAGGCCGCCAAGGCATTGCGTTGCATGAGGCGCTGGGTCCAGCCAATGGCAATCATGGCGCCAAGGATGGACTGGGTGAAGGCCATGCCCAAGAGGAGCTTGATGGGTGCCATGATGAGGCGCTTCCAGCGGGGCAGGGCGGCGGGGTCTTGAGGGGCAGTGCTCACGCAAAGGCTTGCTGGAGAGGGGCGGAGGCTTGATTGGCGGTGAAGCCCATGTGGCCGCCGATGGTGGCGGCAATCTGGGATTGGTCAACCGGGGTGGCGATTCTTGTTTTCGTGGGAACGCCCTTGCCGAATATGAGGCAGAAGATTTCGTGGGAGGATCGGCTGTTGAAGTGGTGCTGGAAGGGAACATCCGCCAGCGGATTGTTGTCGCGCCCGCAATCGGGGACGATGACAAAGATGGTGTTGTCGCGATAGCCTTCGGCGGTGTCGGCGGTGGAGACAAGGCGGCGCAATCCTTGGTCCATGATGGAGATGGCGTTGTAGTAGTGGCTGCGGATGCCCCAGTGGACATAGTCGCAGTCGGTGTAGTTGACCATCATCAGGCGCGGGCGCAACTGGGGGTCGCACATGGCGCGGACGGCGAGCTCGGTGAGGAGCCGGTCGCCGCGCGGATTTTTAAAGCCGCTTTCTCCATAGTGGTCGCGCCAGCGGGACCAGAATCCCTCCAGCTTGGGGTTGGCGGGCAGAGGTTGGCGTTGGTCGATGGCGACGAGCTTGTTGTATTCGTTACGTATTTTTCTGAGCTGCTGGGGAGGCAGTGGTTTGCCATCGCGCTTTTTGCTGTCGAGCAACTGCGGGTAGAGAAAGCGCTTGAAGCGATAGAGGCTGAGGATTTGGCAGCGGTAGTTGATGCCATACTTTAGGTGGTTGCTATAGGTGAGAAATTCTTCCTGTTTACGGTCTTCGCTGTTGATGACGAGGGTTTCATGGTCGGCAATGTCATATTCCTTACGGAGGTATTCAAAGACGGTCGGGGCATTGGGCACAAAGCGAAGGTCGAGCCCCTTGCCGCCGGCGTTGCCAAGCTTGTTGTAGCTGCCGGTCAGGATATAGATCGTGCCCTGCCCATGTGAGGTGTCGACCTTCTGGTGAGGCTTGAGGGAGTCGATGAGCATGTTCTCAAAGAGGACCCCGCGGGGAGCAAGTGTTTTGCGTAGGTAAGGGGCGTAGGTTTTCTGTGGGTCGATGCTTTCCATTCGCCGGCATCCGCCGCCGAAGCGGACAATGACGACGTTTGGCTTGTCGTAGCTGCGGTGCTTGTTCTGGGCAAGGAGAGGGGTGGCGACCGCGCTGCCGGCCATGCCATGGAGGAAGGTGCGTCGGGTGGTATTCATGGGCTGGTACTGGCTCCCGCCGGGGCAAATTACTTCAAGAACTGAGGTTAGTCAAAGGACCTTGGAGAGTTGAGGCTTTGACTTTTCACGGTGGCCTTCCCAATTTCCTTGGGTGCTGCTATGGCGCGAGAAAATCCCGGATAGCTGGCTGCCAAAGGTGTTGAACCACCTGGAGCTGGTGCTGGTGGATCATTGTCATTTGGAACGAAAAGCGGCGACGACGGCATTGAGCCTGATGAAATATCGGGAGTTGCAGGCGCGGGCGCGAGAGTTAAACGGGATCGCGATGGAGGAGCTTTCGCATTTCGAGATGCTGCTGGACCTGTTGGAACGACGGGGGATAGCGCTGGGGCAACCTTGCTCAAGTCCCTGGATTCATGGATTGATGCAGGAGGTTCGGCGTGGCCGCAAGGAGCAGGTGATCGACCACTTGATTTGTGCGTCGTTGATTGAGGGGCGGAGTTGCGAAAAGTTCCAGTTGCTGGCGGAGGTCCTCCGGGGAGTGGATGATGAGGTGGCGGGTTTGTATGCCGGTTTGGTGGAATCCGAGGGTAATCACTACGCGGATTTTTGGCTGATGGCGTGCGACATTGATAATGAAGAAGCGCATGCGCGGTTGGACTATTTTCTGGAGAAAGACGCGGAGCTTATTCGCCAGCCGCATGAGCTGCCGCTCTTGCATTGAGAATGGTGCGGTCAAGAGGACTCGAACCTCCACCCCTTTCGGGACTACGACCTCAACGTAGCGCGTCTGCCAATTCCGCCATGACCGCTGTGAGAAATCAGCTTGCGCAAAGGGCGTGGGGTGGGCAAGCGTATTTTGAAAGCGGCGCGGAGCTTTCGCCTTGGCGATGGCATGCCGGTGCATTTTAATCAAACCCATGGCCGAGATTGACAAAACCCAGCTCGCCGAGGGGCTGCAAGGCAAGTATGACCATGCAGCTGCCGCGGTGGACAAGGGCAATCTCGACTATGCCATTCTTCTACTCAAGGACATCCTGAAAACAGAGCCGGGCTTTGTCGAAGGCCGGGAAATGCTGCGGGCAGCACAGAAGGCAAAGAAAGGCGCGGGCGCGGGATTCTTCGGGAAGATTGTGGGGGCGGCATCGAGTGGGCCTGCATTGGCCAAGGGACAGATGGCACTGCGCCGGGAGGATTACAAGACGGCCCTGATTCAGGCGGAGGAAGTGCTGACGGATGATCCGGAAAGCCAATTGGCCCATCGTTTGTTGGCAGATGCGGCCAACGCGTTGGAAATGCCGCGCACGGACATGCCAAGTGTCGAAATCTTGGTGGCGGCTACGCCCGAGAACAAGGAGATCTGCCAACTGCTCGCCAGTGCCCTGGAACAACTGGGCGATTTTGAGAAGGCGGAGAAGGCGCTTCAGGACTTGGTGGAAAAGAATCCGGATGACTTCAAACTTCAGCAGATTTTCAAGGACTTTTCCGCGCGCGCAACCATCAAGCGAGGGAGCTATGAGAGGATTGGCTCCGGCAAGGCCAGTGTGAATGAAGTGGTGCGTGACCAAGGCGAGGCCAATCGCGTGGCGCGCGAGCAACAGGTCCATAAGTCGGCGGATGTGCTACAGGACATGATTTTTGAGAAAGAAAAGGAGTTTCAGCAGAACACGGCCAACATGCGGCTGGCCACGGAAATCGCTAAACTGAATGTTCAGGCAAAGAATTTCGACCGGGCGATGGAGTACTACGATTATGTGTCCACCAACAGCCAGACGGCAGACTCGGCAATCGATCGACTGATTACCGATTGTCACCTTTCAAAGTTCGACCATGAATTGTCATTGCTGGACCGCAACGCCGAGGATTATGACGGCCGCCGATTGGCGCTGGAGAAGGAGCGAAAAGATTTCGTGCTGAAGGATTGCCGTAAGCGCGCTGCAAAATTTCCGACGGATTTGGATGTCCGTTTCGAGTTGGGAGAAGCCTGCTTTGAGGCGGAGCTTTATGATGATGCCGTGCTGGCGTTCCAGAAAGCCCAAGGCAACGTTCTCTACAAGCATCGCGCGCAGTGTTATCTCGGCCGAGTTTTTGCCGTGCGCGAGATGTACGACTTGGCGGAACGTTCATTGCTGGCGGCCATAGATGAGCGCCATGGCTTTAACGACTTGCGCAAGGAAGTGCTGTATCACTTGGCAGCCGTCTACGAGAAGATGGGGCGCAACGACGACGCGTTTGCACGTTATCAGGAGATTTACGAGCACGACGTTAAATATCGAGACGTGGCGAAGAAGGTGGATGTTTACTACACCATTCGGAAGGCAACCGACGAAACATCAATGGAAAGCACCCTTCAGCCTGCGGCACCTGCAGCAACTCCTGTCGGAGGGGCATCCGCCGCCGCCGCGCCGCGACAGTCGGTGGGCAATGGGCGCTTTGTCCTCCTTCGCCAGTTGGGCCGTGGCGGCATGGGTGTGGTATGGCTCGCGCGGGATACGGATTTGGAAGAGGATGTCGCCTTGAAGCTGCTGCCCGAGGAAATGGCCGCCGATCTCGTGGCACTGAATGAGCTCAAGCGGGAAACCGCCAAGAGCCGCTGCCTGTCCCACCCCAACATTGTACGCACGCACGACCTTGTGCAGATGCCAAACGAACAGCCGTTCATCAGCATGGAATTTGTGGATGGCAAAATGCTGGAGTCCATGCGGCTGGAACAGGACAACCAAGTCTTTGCGTGGGGGCAGATTGAAAAATACTTCCTGCAACTGTGCGAGGCCCTAGACTATGCCCATGGCCAAAAGATCGTTCACCGGGACCTCAAGCCGGCAAACATGATGATCACTGGTGGAGGGCAGTTGAAGCTCGCCGATTTTGGCATTGCCGCATCCATGGTGGATTCGCTTAGTCGTTCCTCAATGCGCAATGTGATCAGTGGCACGGCCACGTACATGAGCCCGCAACAACTGCAGGGTGATGTGCCGCGCGCCACGGATGACATTTACGCACTGGGGGCATCCCTCTACGAACTGCTCACCAGTCGCCCGCCATTTTACACGGGCGACCTGACCTATCAGGTCATCAACGTACAACCCCATGTCATGGGGGATCGATTGGCGGAGATTGAGGTTGAAAATGCCATCCCATCTTACGTGGAGGAGTTGGTGATGGCGTGCCTGTCCAAGGACAACGCCGGCCGCCCGCAGAATGCGAAGGTCATTGCGGAGTGGATTCGGAGCAAGGGCGATTCCGAATTGCTGGCTGCAGGCGACGAAGCCGCCGCGGGCGCGTGATTGACGCGGGCGCGTGTCCACGCTATGCCTTCGGCATGAAAGCAGCCCTTTTCCCTCTTTTTCTTTTCGTCGCATGCACGGCCACGTTGGTGGCCGCCGACAAGCCGGTGGTGGTTGAAGTCGCTGGTGTCAAATTCACGGCACCCGCACAGTGGGCCTCCGAGCGTCCAGCCAGCCGCATGCGTGCCGCGCAGTTCAAGGTGCCCGGCCCAAAAGATCTCAAGCCTGCGTCCTGTGTGTTTTTCTATTTCGGGCCGGGTGGCGCGGGAGGCGCGGAGGCCAACGTCAAACGTTGGCTCGGCCAGTTTGCGCCAGCGCCCAAGGTGAAATCCGACGTGAAGTCGGAGAAAATCGGGGGTGTTGGAGTGACTCATCTCATCGCCCGCGGCACCTATCTGGACGGCCCTCCATTTGGTGGAGCCAAGATTCCGCGCAAGGATTACGCCATGCGCGGGGTCATTATCATGGCCCCTCGAGGCGCGATTTTCATCAAAATGACCGGTCCCAACACGGTCGTTGATGGGGCCGAGAAGGCGCTCACCGCCATGGTGCAGGGCGCCCTGAAGAAATAGCGCTGTTCAATTGGGATGGCATTCCGTCCTGTTTCATGTAACTTCATGGCTTTGCGCCCCGAATTCCCGGGGGAGGCGATCGTATGAGGTTTTATCGCATCATTTTGATTTGCGTGCTGCTTGCGGGTGGCCTTGGTCTGCGTGCGGGAACCGTGCGGCTGATTAACGGGAAGAGCTTCACGGGGCTGGTGCGGATTGACGATGAGAATCACCTGATTGTTAGCGGGGCAAAGGGGGAGAAGGTCAGGGTGCCTCTGGCGCAAGTGGGATATGCGAGCTTTGAGCCGCCGGAAAACCTCGGCGCATTGCAGGCCGGCGCGCCGCTGCCGGGGCAGGGCACCGGATTGCTGGGAGCCTATTACAGTCGGCCTTCGCTGAAGGGCCGCGTGGTTTACCGGATTGACGAGACGGTGAATTTCAACTGGGGCATGGACCGGCCGATGTTTGATGTGAATCGGGATTATTTTTCCATCCGTTGGCTGGGTGAGGTGGAGGCGCCGGTGTCGGGCACGTACACGTTTTACCTGAATGCCAATGATGGCGGTGAGTTGACGGTGGGCGAGGAGTTGAAACTGGGTCAGTTTGATGAGGACGCCGGTTTTGTGACCAAGGGCAAGATGCAATTGGAGGCAGGTAAACGGTATCCCTTGACGCTGGATTTTCACGACAACTATGGCATCGCGCATGTCCGACTGGAATGGAGCGGCCCGGGCATTGCCAAGTCACCGATTCCCCGGCGGCAACTGTATCCGCGACTGCCCGGAGCGGAGAACATTGGGGCGTCGCGAGGTCTGTTGGGATGTTACTACCGCAACCGATTTTTTTACGGTGACGTCAAGGCGCGGGTGGATCCGCAAATGTCCTTTCAGTGGGACAAGGGGCCGGCCAAGGAATTTCCTGCCGACAACTACAGTGTTCGCTGGATGGGCCAACTGCGCGCGGATCGCGATGGCCAGCATCGATTGCACATCGTGTGCGATGAAGGCGTGCGGTTGTGGCTGGATGGTCAGCTGGTTGTCAACGAGATGCGCAACAGTGTTCGCCAGGAGTTCTCGCCGGTGATGTCGCTGGAAAAGGGGCGGCGCTACGATGTTCGATTGGAAATGGTCAACCGGGCTGGGGGTCCTCTTTTGAAGATGGAATGGACGGAGCCGGGACGGCCGCGGGCGGTTGTGCCCGCAGACAATCTGCACGCGACCATGGAGCCGCCTCCACTCCCGGCAAATGTGGAGACGGCAGATCTGTCGCGAACGCTGGGAGTGTTTACGTGGGGTGGCTCGCGCATTGTGCGGGGCATTGTCAGCGCGGATGATTCCACCGTGCGTTTTGTCGAGGACAGCCAGCCGCGGCGCATCAGCACCATCAATGTGTCGCGGATCGTGTTCCAACCCATTCCGGAAAAATTCATCGGCCGATTGACGGACAGGCGGCAAGGTGCCCTTTTAAAGACTGGGGAATTTGTGGAAGGCAAGTTTCACTCGGTGACGGACGGCAGCCTGCGGTTGGACTCCGTGCTTCTGGGTCGGCGGGCTTATGGGCTGCTCGACGTGTTGGCGATTCAGATCGAAAAGCCCGCGCCCAAGCCGCCGGCGAAGGCCCAGTTTGTTGCCCACCTGGAGGACGGCTCCATTTTTCACATTGAAGGCTGCCGTCCTGACGAGGGGCAATTGCATTTGGATGACCCGACTGTCGGCGAGTTTTCCATTCCGGCTGGGGAATTGGTTTCGCTGGATCGCATCGAGCGCGAATAAAGCGGTGTCACTTTACGGTGGCGGGGGATTGACCGATTTCCACCAAGCCTCCCAAAGTTGGTCGCCGCCAAAAATCCAGATCACGGCAGCCAAGGCAATGTAGGGTCCGTAAGGCAGTCGTCCGGCCCATTCCTCCTTCTTTAGCAGCATCATGGTGATGCCCACCACGGAGCCGATGATAGCGCTGGCCATGAGGGAAAAGACGGTTGCGGACCAGCCCAAAAAGGCTCCGATGGCACCCATGAACTTGACGTCGCCAAAGCCCATGGCCTCACGAGGAATGACGACTTCGTCAGTGGCAACCTCAAGGTGCCTGATGTTCTCCGGATCAAAGGATTGGGCACCGATGGTGAGTTTTTCCATGGTGAGGGTGACGGAGGTATTGAAGTAGCACCGGTCCACCAGTTCCACTTGCCGGGCCTGCAGGGTGATGGTGTCGGATTTTCGGTAAAAAATTTCCTCGTAAGGCATGGCGCCATCGGAAAAAACCAGGGCCTCCTCGGTGAACGTGAGCCGTTCATCTTCAACCTCGAAGGTTTGTTTTCCAAAGGCGGCCTTGCCGGCGCGTACGACGATGTAGACGAGTCCGAAGCCTACGGCGAGTCCGATGAGGCTTTGGCTTAGGGCGGTCAGGCGGGAATCGGTGGCATGGAGTTGCGGGGCGATGAGGGAACAGGCCAAGCCGGCGCCCATGCCACCAATGGTAATTTCGTCGGGAATGATCTGGTAGTCAAAATCGATAAAGGTGGCCACGATGAAGCCGGCTAGGAGGAGGCAAAGGATGGCGGCATGAAGTGCATCGGGACGGAAGGCAAGCCAGGCTGCGGCAAAGGCGATGCCGGTGAGTAGTTCCACTGCGGGGTAGCGGATGCTGATGGGCTCGGCGCAGTTGCCGCAGCGGCCGCGCAGGCGGATCCAAGCCAGAATGGGAATGTTAAAATACCAGGGGATGGAGTAGCCACACTTGGGGCAATGCGAGGGCGGATGGGAAAGACTTTGTTCCAGGGGCATGCGGTGAATGCAGACGTTCAGGAAACTGCCGATCATGGCCCCGAAGATGAAATAGACGGACGCGAGGAATAACTCCACGAGATCGAGGAAGAGTGGGTCAGGCATAAATGGCCTCCTTTAACGCCTCGCGCATGGCCTCGAGGGGCGCGGTTTGGCCGGACCAAATCTCGAGGGCGGTGGCGCCTTGATGAAGCAGCATGCCGAGCCCGTTGGCGGTGCGGCAGCCGGCTTCGCGGCAGGCGGCGAGGAAAGGGGTCTCTGCGGGCTGATACACCATGTCAAAGGCGGCGCGGGCATTGGAAAAGGGGAAATTCTCGATGGGCAGGGGATCGTCTTTCTTGAGCCCGAGCGAGGTGGCGTTCATGACGAGGTCCACGTTGCCGGTGGGCGGGCCAATGGCGATCTCGACGGCGGGGAAGCGTTCGCGGATTTCCCCGGCGATGGCCTCGGCTTTGCTGGCGGTTCGGTTGACAAGGTAGAGGGAGCGTACGCCTACAGAGGCGAGCTTGAGGGCGGCCACGCGCCCCGCTCCGCCCGCACCCAGCAGCAATATGCTTTCGCCACGGACTTCCATGGCCAGATCTTCGCGGAGGCTTTGGGTGATGGCGTCGGCGTCGGTATTGAAACCGTGGCTGCGCAGTTCGGCAGGCGCCATTTCAAAGGCATGGAGGGGCTGCCATTCGCCTCCGGCTTCCCGGCCCTCAAAGCGGACGGTGTTGACGGCGCCCCATTCACGAGCGGTCTCGTCGAGGACATCCATCATGTCCACGGCCAAGAGCTTGTGGGGCACCGTGAGGTTTAGGCCGATGTAATGCATGGCACGGGCGCCTTGGATTGACTCGGCCAATTGTTCCGGCCGGACCTCGGCGGCGGTGTAGCGCCAGTCGAGCCCGAGGGCGGCAATGCCGGCGTTTTGCATGGCGGGCGATGCGGAGTGGCGCACAGGATGGCCATACACGGCGCAGTAGCGCGTGCTGGCGGTGATGGGCTGGGGATGTCCCGGCACGGGCGAACTATAGGCAAAGGTGGGGGCGGCAACAACTGGGAAGCGTTACGGAGTTCAGGGGAATGACCTGAAGTCTGCCCGTCGGGGTGTCTTGACTTCGGCAGCGGCTTTTGCAGGATGGGCGACCCGATTGACCATGAATGACAAATTGTTTCCCCCCTCGGCGGTGGCCTCGGAGCAAGCGCATATTGGTTCGCTGGAGCAGTACCGCGAAACATACGAGCGCTCCATCAATGATCCGGAGGGGTTTTGGACGGAACACGCGGAGCGACTTCGGTGGTTTGAAAAGTGGGACAAGTTGCGGGAATGGGACTACTCCAAGGCCGAGATCAAGTGGTTTATCGGGGGCAAGCTGAACGCGTGTTACAATTGTGTGGATCGGCATGTGGATGATGGGCATGGGGAGGACACGGCCTTGATCTGGGAGGGGAATGACCCGGGCGAAAGCCGGTCGTTTACCTATGCAGAGTTGCAGGCCGAAGTGCAACGGGCGGCGAACGCGCTCAAGGGGTTGGGCATTGGGAAAGGGGACCGGGTTTGCATTTACATGCAGATGATCCCGGAATTGACAATTGCGATGCTGGCGTGCGCGCGCATTGGCGCGGTGCATTCGATTGTGTTTGGCGCATTCACCGCAGACAGCCTAGTGACGCGGATCAATGATTCCGAGTGCAAGGCAATCGTTACTCAGGACACGGGTGTGCGTGGGACAAAGCAGGATATCCCGATGAAGGCCAATGCGGACTTGGCGGTGGCCAGTACGCCGTCCATTGAGAAGATTCTGGTGGTGCGCCGGACGGGAGCCGAGGTGTCGATGGCCGAGGGGCGCGACGTGTGGTGGCACGAGGCCTTGTCGGCGGCGGCATCTGAGTGCGAGGCGGAGGCGATGGACGCTGAGGATCCATTGTTTATTTTGTACACCTCCGGCAGCACGGGCAAACCCAAGGGGGTGCTGCACACCACGGGAGGCTACCTGACTTACGCGGCGACGACGCACCACTACATTTTCGATTATCATCCGGGTGATGTGTATTGGTGCACGGCGGATATCGGGTGGATCACGGGCCACTCGTACATCGTGTACGGACCGATGGCAAACCGCGCGATCACCATGATGTATGAGGGTGTTCCGAATTACCCGGACTTTGGGAGGTTTTGGCAGATCGTGGCAAAACATAAGGTGAACATTTTTTACACGGCACCGACGGCGTTGCGGGCGTTGATGAAGGAAGGAGACGATTGGCCGGGGCAACACGATCTCTCAAGCCTGCGTTTGCTGGGTACGGTGGGCGAGCCGATCAAATCGCCGGAATGGACCTGGTATCACGAGGTGATTGGCCGCGGCAAATGTCCGATCGTGGATACGTGGTGGCAGACGGAGACGGGTGGCATCCTGATCACGCCATTGCCGGGAGCCACGCCAACCAAGCCGGGGAGCGCTACCTTGCCGTTCTTCGGAGTGAAACCTGCGCTGGTGGACGACGAGGGTAGCGTGATTGAGGGCAACGAGGTCAGTGGTAACCTGTGCTTGCTGGAGCCTTGGCCAGGGCAGATGCGGACGGTGTACGGGGATCACCAGCGGTTCTTTGACACTTACTTTGCCCGGTTTCCCGGAAAGTATTTCAGCGGTGACGGCTGTCGCCGGGATGAGGACGGCTACTATTGGATCACGGGCCGGGTGGACGACGTGATCATTGTTAGCGGCCACAACCTTGGCACGGCGGAAATCGAGGGTGCCATAGGTGGACATTCGGCGGTGGCGGAGGCAGCGGTGGTTGGCTATCCGCATGACATCAAGGGCAATGCTATCTACGCCTACGTGACCTTGAAGACAGGCGAGGAGGTTACGGATGGATTGCAGGGTGAGATTGTGAAACAGGTGCGCGCGGCCATTGGGCCGCATGCGTCGCCGGAGAAAATTCAGTTTACACCGGGCCTGCCCAAGACCCGCAGTGGAAAGATCATGCGGCGCATTCTGCGAAAAATCGCGGAGGGCGACATGGAGAATCTGGGGGACACGAGCACGTTGGCGGATCCCGGGGTGGTGGATGCTCTGGTAGATGGCCGTGTGGGGTGAAGGTTGCCGCTTTTCAGAAAGGCGTGTTTTACACCGTGAATGGGTAATGCTTGCGCCGGGAGCAGGGACTGCCTAGCGTCCCGTCGATGTCTTGGCTGCCATTTGAGCTGGGACTGGCGGCGCGCTACCTGATCTCCAAGCGTACGTCGGTTTCCTTCATCACGCTGATCTCCGTAATCGGCGTGATGCTGGGGGTGGCGGTGCTCATTGTGGTCATCAGTGTGATGGCCGGGTTTCATCATTTGCTTCAGGAAAAATTGTTCGGTTTTTACTCGGACCTCACCGTTGAAGGGCGCTACTCCATGATCGCGGATCACGAGGGCCTGAGGAAACGGGTGCGCCAAGTGGATGGGGTTAAGGTCAAGGGAGTTTCGCCCGTGGTGGTGGGGCGAGTGATGGCGCAGCGGACGGTGGTGATGGGGCAGTCGCCAGTGGACGCCAACGGCGCGATGGGGGAGCCGTTGCAGGATTTGCGCATGGATCTTGTGCCCTTGGTGGGGGTGGATACAAACACCATCGGGGAGGTGTCGGAGATTCCACGCATGATGGTGGCGGGGAAAATGGAGTTTGGGGATTTGTTTCTGGATGAATGGTTTGCGGTGGCGGGTGTGAACTTGGCGAATCCCCGGCATTTCGCCATGGATGTGGGGGACAAGGTTTCGGTCTACACCACGCGGCAACTGAAGGCGATGAAGGCGGAGCGGGACGCCAATGGGAGCTTGGGGATATTGCCGACGGATTTTGAGGTGCGCGGCTTTTTTGATGTGGAGTTTCACCCGTTCAACTCGTTCGTGATTTGCTCGATGGAGGCGGCGCAGGAGTTGCTGGAGATGGAGGGGCGCGTTTCACAATTAAAGGTAAAACTGGAAAATCCGGACCAGGCTTTGACGGCGCAACGGCTGATGGGGCAGGCGTTGGGAACCAACTACATCGTAAAGACGTGGCGGGATGAGCCCGCGACCCGACATCAAGTGGCGGCTGTGGAGACGGAAAAGCAAATGATGTTTTTCGTGTTGTTCTTTGTGATGATCGTAGCGGCTTTTGGCGTGACGAGTTCGCTCATCATTTTCGTGACTCACAAGACGCGCGAGATCGGGCTTTTAAAAGCGTTGGGTGCGTCCAATGGACAGGTGGCTGGTATTTTTCTTTGCCAAGGATTGGCGATTGGGGGCGTGGGAGTCACGCTGGGCTACGGGCTGGGAATGCTGGCCCTGAAATACCGCAACGAGTTCCTTAAATTCATCGGCTGGCTGAAAGGTGGGGAGGTTTTTCAGAAGGAAATCTACTTTTTCAATGAATTGCCAGCACTCACCCGTCCGGAGGATATTCTGTTCATCTGCGGCTGTTCGCTGCTGGCTTGCGTGCTGGCAGGGCTGATACCCGCCTGGAACGCCGCCCGTTTGCGGCCCGTGGAGGCACTGCGCTATGAGTAACTCCGTCGCTCCCCTCCTCGCCGCCCGCGGTCTGTGCAAGACCTACCAAATGGGCCAGCAGTCTCTGGCGGTCTTGCGCGAGGTAGACTTTGATTTGGAACGCGGCCGGTTTGTGGCGCTTTGCGGTGCCTCCGGAAGCGGCAAGACCACCCTGCTGCATTTGCTGGCAGGACTGGATCAGCCGACCGAGGGCACCATCCAGTTTAGCGGCCGCAACATTGCCCAAATGGACGAGATCGAAGCCGCCGAATTTCGCAACAAGCATATCGGCCTCGTCTTTCAGGCCTACCACCTCATCAGTGAGCTGGATGCACTTGAGAACGTAACTCTGCCTGCCCGTCTGCAACGGATGCCGAGTGGCGAAGCCGAGCAGCGCGCGCGCGAATTACTGGAAGCCGTGGGACTAAAGGATCGCCTGCACCACAGGCCTACGGAACTTTCCGGCGGCGAACAACAACGCGTTGCCATCGCACGTGCACTTGTTAACAACCCCAAGCTGGTGCTGGCCGACGAGCCAACTGGCAACTTGGACACTGGCACCGAGAAGGAGATCATCGATCTTCTGCGCGATCTTCAAGCTGAACGCAACCTCACCCTGCTTGTGGCTACACACGACGAGCACGTGGCAGAGAGTGCTGGTGTCGTGGTGCATCTGAGTGACGGTCACATGGTGCATGTCACCGAACGAACGGCGCGTACGGAACAGGAACCCGAACGATTATCCTCACCGGGCAAGGTCGTGGTGAACATTGCCCGCCATGCCGAATATTCGCGTGGCCAGTTATTGTTTCGGACATTGCTGGGCTTATTGTTTATTGCCGTGCCACACGTCATTTGCTTTGCCATTCTGGGATTCGGGTGTTTGCTGGCAACGGTCGTTGTATGGTTCGCCATTCTGTTCACAAAAAGCCATCCACGGATACTTTACCGTTTTCAGCGAGGTGTCCTGCAATGGAGCATCCGTTTCAATGCGGCCATGATGAACCTAGTGGACGGCTATCCAGCATTGGGCCTTGGCAACAAGGGGGACGCGGTTGAAGTGTGTCTGGAGCGTCCGGAATCATTCAACCGTTGGCTGTGTGTCGCACGGCTGTTTGCCGGCGTTTATGTTGGCGTTCCTCATGGCATCTGTTTGTTTGCCCGCTATGTTGCCGCGATTTTCATCCTAATTGCTGCGTTCTTTATTGTGATGTTCACCGGAAAGTATCCACCAAACATGCACCATTTCATGGTGGGTACATTGCGATGGCAAGCTCGCGTGCAGGCTTACTTGTCATTAATGACTGACAGGTATCCGCCTTTTTCCGGCAGAGAATAAGGCTGGCATTGGGTGCGGCGACGCATGACGAGAAGGTGGCAGGGTTTGCAGAACGGGTGCGGCGACTGGCGGACGGGAGGATTGTGGATTGAAGTTTGTTGCGCGGTGGGATTGTTCCGCTTAGCTTCA
>PBVU01000096.1:0-28940 GCA_002728775.1 Verrucomicrobiales bacterium
CGGATGTTGATGTTATTTTCTTCACCGACAGAAATCTGCGAGCTATGCAGCACCCCCTTGGCGCCGTTGGTGAAACGCAGCAGCACGTTGCCGTCGTCATCGAGTTTGCGGCCCTTCACGAAAGTAGTGATGTCGGCAGCGATTTCCTTGATCTTTAGGCCGGTAATATATTCGGCGAGATTCTCCGCGTGCGTGCCAATGTCACCAATGCAACCGGCGGCACCGCTGCGTTTGGGGTCAGTGCGCCAGTCGGCCTGTTTCTGACCGCTGGCCTCAAGGCGCGTGGCGAGCCAACCCTGCGGGTACTCCACCACCACCTTGCGAATTTTGCCCAGCTTGCCGGCGGCAATCATGTCGCGCGCCTCTTTCACCAGCGGATAACCGGTGTAGTTGTGCGTGAGACCGTAAAGAAGCCGCGTCTTTTTCACGAGCTTCTCGAGCGCTTTGGCTTCCTTGAGATCAAAAGTCGCCGGCTTGTCACTCAGCACATGGAAACCGTTTTCCAGCGCCATCTTGGCAGGCGGGAAATGCATGTGGTTCGGTGTCACAATCGAAATGAAATCCATGCGCTCACTCTCGGGCAACGCCTTTTCCTTTTCGATCATCTCCTCAAACGTGCCATAGCAGCGCTTGGCCGGCAGAAAGAGATCCTTGCCGCTGGCCTTGGATTTGCGCGGGTTGGAGGAAAACGCGCCGCAGACCAGCTCGATCTGGCCATCCATATTCGCGGCAATGCGATGCACCGCGCCAATAAACGCGCCGCGCCCACCGCCGACCATTCCGTAACGAATTTTTCTGCTCATGATAAAATAATTAACGAGGGATTGCTTTGGTGTTCGCCGCGTGTATAGTGCCGCGCCCACGGCAAGTCAACGCGATTGGACATGACCTTGCAGCTGCTCAAGTCGAAAATTCACCGCGCGGCGGTGACCGATGCCAACGTAAATTACGAAGGCAGCCTCACTATTGACCCCACGTTGATGGACGAAGTGGACATGCGCCAATACGAGCGCGTGCTGTGCGGCAACATGGCCAATGGTGAGCGTTTCGAAACCTACGTCATCGCCGGCGAACCCAACAGCGGTGCAATCATCCTCAACGGCGCCACTGCGCACCTCGGCAAGGTGGGGGACCGGCTGACAATCATGACTTTTGCCGGTGTGAATGACACAGCGGCAGTGGATTGGCGGCCGAAAGTGATTGTACTCGGCGAGGACAACGCTATTATCGCCCGTCGTTAGGCGCTTTAGCGCCGCTGACTAGAACTAACCTAAAGGCTTTAGCCCATGCGATTTACCGCGGGAGATATTGCCTCCCATCTTGGCGGCAAGGTGATTGGCGACCGCACGATGCCGCTCACCGGATTCCAAGCCGCCGACCGCGCGCGTGCCGGTGATCTCACCTTCGCCGAAAACCGCACCTTCTTTGAGCGGGCCGAGCAAAGTGCCGCCAGCGCGATCATCGTCGACAAAAATTTCACCTCTGAACGCAAGGTGCTCATCCGTGTGGACAGCGCACGCACGGCCTTTGCCAAGGTGGTGCCGCTCTTTTATCCGGAGCCACAGCCGCCGCAGGGCGTGCATCCGTCCGCGATCATTTCGGAAAAGGCTGAGGTACACCCGGAGGCTTGCATTGGCGCACACGTGATCATCTGTGACGGCGTAAAGATCGGTGCGCGTAGTGTGTTGCACGGCAATAACTACGTGGATGAGGGCTGCGTGATCGGCAAGGACAGCGCGGTGTTTCACAACGTGACTTTGTATCCGCGCACGGAAATTGGTGATCGCGTGCGCATTCATGCCGGCACTATTGTGGGCAGCGACGGCTTTGGCTATGTGCAGGAGGGCGGCCAACACATCAAGGTGCCGCAGATTGGCAATGTGGTGATTTGCGATGATGTGGAAATCGGTGCCAACGTAACGATTGACCGTGGTGCCCTCGGTCCCACCACCATCGGCAAGGGCACCAAGATCGACAACCTTGTGCAAATCGCACACAACGTGACCACCGGCGAAAACTGCCTCGTAGTCGCCCAAGCGGGTATCGCCGGCAGCACAAAGCTCGGCAAGAATGTAATCCTCGCCGGGCAGGTGGGCCTCGCCGGGCATTTGCGCATTGGCGACGGCGTTACCATTGCCGCACAGTCTGGTGTTATGCGTGACATTCGTGAGGGCGAAAAGTGGTTTGGCACCCCCGCACAGCCAGACCGTTCGATGAAACGCCAACTGCTCGCGCTGCAAAAACTGCCCGAGCTGTTGCGACGATTCAATCGCTTCGAGAAATTTGTGAAAACCCGCATCCCACAGGAAACAGCCGCTCGCACTGGAAAACCACCGGAATCAGATGCCACCGAAAAACCCGAATAATTTGGCCAAAAACCCTGTTGACTCGACCCCTTTTTCTGGTATCTTCTCCGCCCCTCATTGCGAGAATGAAGACTTTTTTGCCCAAAATTGACATGCAACGGCGCAAGTGGCGCATCATCGATTCCGACGGTCAAGTACTCGGCCATGTCGCCGAAAAAGCCGCCAATATCCTGCGCGGGCGCGATAAGCCCACCTACACGCCGCACTTGGACGCCGGCGATTTCGTGGTGGTGATCAACGCTGAGAAGGTGCGTGTGACCGGCCGCAAAGAGACCAACAAAATTTACACCCGCTACAGCGGCTGGCGCGGCGGTCAAAAAAGCGAAACCGTGGCCGACGTGCGTGCCAAGCATCCCGAGCGACTTATCATGCGCGCCGTGAAAGGCATGCTCCCCAAGAACCGGCTCGGCAGCAAAATGCTCACCAAGCTGAAGGTGCACTCCGGCGTGGACCACCCACACACTGCCCAACAACCTGAAGTCGTCACCCTTTAAACAAATTCAAGCATGCCAGACGAAAAGACAGGCGAATTTCTTGGCACCGGCCGACGCAAAAGCGCGACCGCCCGCGTACGCATCAAGCCCGGCAACGGCAAGATCACCATCAACAAGCGGCCTTTCGAGGCATACTTTCCCGTGGAGGAGCATCGTATTGTGGTCGCCGAGCCCTTCGTGGCCACGGAGAACACGGACAAGTTTGACGTGCGCGTGAATGTGACAGGCGGTGGCCAGTCCGGCCAAGCCGGTGCTGTGCGATTGGGCATTGCCCGCGCACTGCTGGAGCACGACTCCGAGTTGCGGCCCACTCTCAAGGCCGAGGGCCTGCTCACACGCGACGCCCGTGTTAAGGAGCGCAAGAAATACGGCCAACCCGGTGCGCGCAAACGCTTCCAATACAGCAAACGTTAAGCCAAAGACCTTTTCGCGCCCGCCGGTCTTGCCGGCGGGTTTTTTTGTGTTTTCAAGAGACCCGAAACAACGCACAACAACCAAGGCATGAGTGAGGCAACAACATTGAAGACCGCCGTGGTCGGCGCGTCCGGCTATTCCGGTGAGGAACTCATGCGGCTGCTTCTAAGGCACCCGCGCGTTGAGTTGACGGCGGCCACCTCGCGCCAATACGCAGGCCAATCGTTGGCCGAGGTTTTTCCAAGCTTTGGCAATCACTCGTCGCTGACATTCACCGAACCAAACCCCACTTTGCTCGCCGAGACGGCGGAAGTCATTTTTCTCGCCCTCCCTCATGGAGTGGCGGCGGAGTTTGCCCTGCCATTGGTCAAAGCGGGCCGTACGGTCATCGATCTCTCCGCGGATTTCCGGCTGAATGATGCGGCGGTGTACGAGGAATTTTACGGCACCCCCCATCCCGCGCCCAACTTGCTGGTGCAGGCCGTCTATGGCATGCCCGAGTTGCATCGTGATGCCATCGCCGGCGCCCAACTCATCGCTACGCCAGGCTGTTATCCCACCAGCATTCTACTGCCCATCGCTCCCTTGCTACGCGCGAGACTCATCAAGCCCACCGGCATCATTGCCGATAGCCATAGCGGCGTAAGTGGAGCCGGACGCAAGGCGGACATCCCCTTCCTGTACGCCGAATGCAACGAAAGCCTGCGCCCCTACGGCGTGCCCAAACACCGCCATCTGTCAGAAATGGAACAGGAACTTTCCGCTGCGGCGGGAACGAAGGTGACGATACAATTCACGCCACATTTGGCGCCTGTCACGCGCGGCATCCTCAGTACGCTGTACCTCGCGCCAGCCGTATCATTTATGACAGAGGCCGAGGAAGCCGCTCTCGCGGAAAACATCACCGCTTGTTACGCTGCTGCCTATGACGAAGAGCCGTTCATCCGGCTACTGCCTGCGAACGCCTTGCCGGACACCAAGCATGTCACCCGCAGCAATCACCTCGATCTCGCCTGGCGGCTTGACCGCCGCACTGGCCGCCTCATCGTAATGAGCGCCATTGACAACCTCGTGAAGGGTGCCAGCGGCCAAGCCGTCCAATGCCTAAACGTCGCCCAAGGCTGGGACGAGACCACCGGACTCATTTAACATGCGTTACCCCACCCTGCATTTGCTCCCGCTCTTTGCATTCCTGCTTGGCTGCGCCAGCTCATTCACAACCAACACCACCAAGGCGCCTGTGCTGCCAGTTGAGTTAGTGGATCCCGTTTACGAGGCCCCTGCTGATCCATCCGCGCCGCTGGCAGGACACTCCAGCCACGGCGCAGCTTTCAACAAGGGTCCGCGGCAGGCCGCGCGTTGGATGGAAGGCAAAACCGGCAATATCTCCTTTCCCATCAAGACCAATAGTGAAGAAGCGCAGAAGTTTTTTAATCAAGGCATTGGCCAACTGCACGGCTTCTGGACATTCGAGGCAGAGCGCTCATTTCGACAGGTCCTGAAATTGGATCCCGAAAACCCCATGGCTTACTGGGGCATGGCAATGGCCAACGGCACCAACACCCGCGCAAAGGAGTTCATGGAAAAAGCCCTAAAGCACCAAGCGCACACGGATGAAAAAGGTCGGATTTGGATTTCGGCGCGTGCTGTTTTCCAAAAGGAGAGTGACAAGAAAAAACGCGATGCCGCCTACCTCAAGGCATTGCAGGCCATCAGCACCCAGTACCCGGATGACATCGAAGCAAAGGCCTTTGTGGTATTACAAATGTACCGAAACGGCGTACGCGGCAAGAAGACATCACACTACGAAAACATTGACAAACTCATTGGCGAGATTCTCAAGGTGAACCCGGAGCATCCCTGCCATCATTATCGAATTCATCTTTGGGACCACAAGGATCCAAAACGCGCCGCGGACGCCATCGGCAAGTGCGGCCAATCCTCCCCAGGCATCGCGCACATGTGGCACATGCCCGGCCATATCCTCTCGCGATTGAAGCGCTACGACGATGCCTCTTGGCAGATGGAAGCCAGCGCCCGCGTGGACCACGCCCTGCAAATGCGCGACGGCGTGTTACCTGACCGCATCCACAACTTTGCCCACAACAATGAATGGCTCACCCGAAACCTCAGCCATGCCGGCCGCGTGGGCCACGCATTGACCATGGCCAAGAACATGATTGAACTGCCGCGCATCCCCAGCGTAAAGGATGATGGTACTTGGAGCGTGTCCACTCGCAGCAGCCATGTTTATGGAAAACGCCACCTTTACGGATTGCTGCAAAACTACGAGTTGTGGCGGGAAATCATTGAATTAAAAGACACCCACTATCTGCGCCCCGGCAAAAGCGCTGCAGACCAAGCCAAGTGGCAACGCCTCGTGGCCAGCGCATTTTTTAACACCGGCAACACCGCCGAAGGCGATGCGCTGCTGGCCAAAATGAACCAGTTGCTCGCCGAGCAAACCGCCGGCAAGAAAAAGGCGGGAGATGCCGCTGAAGCCAAGGCCAAGAAAGAAAAGAAAAAAGACAGTGACGTACGCAAGGCCCGAACCACCGCTGAGCGCCCATTCAATACGGCCATCAGCGCATTAAACCGGGGCATCGCCGAAGTAAAGGTGCACCGTGCGCTGGCCACCGGTAACAAGACCGAGGCCAAAAGCCTCCTTGCCAAGGCCACCGATATCCGCAACGAACGCAAGGCACTGATGCAGCACCGCGTGGGCGACACCGCCGCCGCCATCACCACCGTCGCCGCCGCCGTGAAATCTGGTGCCGAACAGGCCCGACCGCTCGCCGCACAAGCCTATCTGCTGCATGCCTCCGGCAAAGCCCAAGAGGCCAAGGATGCCTTCGAGCACCTTCGTCGCATAGCACCGGGGGCAGACCTAACAATTGGAGCCTTTGCCCGGCTCGCACCATTGGCAAAATCACTGGGCCTGCCCGCTGATTGGCGCAAAAATCCCACCGAAGCGAAGGACATGGGCCTCCGCCCGGATCTCGACCAGTTGGGCCCTTTCCGCTGGCAACCCTCCCCTGCCCCACAGTGGATCTTGCGGGACAAAACCGGCAAGCCACTCTCGCTGGCAGATTTTCGAGGCCGCCCTGTACTGGTCGTCTTTTATCTTGGCAAAGGATGCTCTCATTGCATGGAGCAACTAAATGGGTTTGCGCCGGCAGTGCCGAAGTTCAAGAATTTGGGCATCGATATCGTAGCCGTAAGCACCGACACCGTGACCGGATTGCGGGAGACGTTCCCGACATTCTCAGCCGAGGCGAAGCAATTCCCCTTCCCGTTGGTCAGCGATGCCCGGCTCGACACCTTCAAGGCCTTCCGCGCCTACGACGACTTTGAGCAAACGCCGCTGCACGGCACCTTCCTCATCGACGGCACCGGCAAAATTCGCTGGCAGGACATCAGCCACGAACCCTTCACTGCCGTCAACTTCCTGCTCGAGGAAGCCGAGCGCCTGCTTTCGTTGCCCAACTAAGTTGGGATTTCACTGCAGAAACACCGGGCACACGGAGAATTCAATTCCAGTCTCTGTACGCTCTGTGTCTCTGTGATAAAACAACCGGTTCGTTCCCTCCTTTTTTCCTTTGCACCCTCTTCCGGTCGCCTACACTTGGGGCTGTCACATTCCCATGAAGACTATTATCAAATCCATTTTTACCATCACCTTCCTCGCCGCCCTTTCGCTAAATGCGGAGGCAAACCCGATCAAACTGCTCATTGTTGACGGGCAGAACAACCACAACTGGCGCGCGATGACGCCGTGGATGAAATCGCAGTTTGAAGCGACCAAAATGTTTACTGTCGATGTTGCCACGACCCCTCAACGCACGCGCATCCCCGGCAACCTCAGCAAAGAACAACGCGACAGAGCAATTCAAGCGGCGAACGAGCTGAACGCCAAGCAATGGAAGGAATGGCGGCCAGCGTTTGCCAAGTACGACGTGATTGTCAGCAATTACAACGGCCAGGAATGGCCCGCTCCGGTGAAAACGGATTTTGAAAAATACATGAAAGACGGCGGCCGCTTCGTGGTTGTGCATGCGGCGGACAACTCCTTCCCCAACTGGTTGGAGTACAACAAAATGATCGGCCTCGGCGGCTGGGGCGGTCGCACCGAAAAACACGGCCCCTACGTCTATTACAATGAGGAAGGCAAACTCGTCCGCGACACCCGCAAGGGCCGCGGCGGCAGCCATGGGCCACAACATGAATTCACCGTTGAAATCCGCAACGGCGACCACCCCGTCACTCAGGGCATGCCCACCAAATGGAAGCACGGGCGCGATGAACTGTACGACTCACTCCGCGGCCCCGCCGTGAACATGGAAGTGCTCGCCACTGCTTGGAGTCCCAAGAGCAAGCGCCATGAGCCAATGATGATGGTCATCAATTACGGCAAGGGCCTCATCTTCCACACGCCCATGGGCCACGAAAACGGCGTGTCGCTCCAGTGTGTTGGCTTCATCACCACCCTCAACCGCGCCTGCGAATGGCTGGCCACGGGCAAGGTGACGACGAGGCTGCCGGGGAATTTTCCGACGGCCGATAAGGTGAGTGTTTTGAAAAAGAAATAATTCCCATGAACCCCACCCGCCGCAAATTCATCCAAGCCTCCTCCACCGCCGCCCTCTCCCTTCCCCTCGCGGCACGCGCGGTTGGTGCCAATGAGAAAATCACTGTGGGCATCATTGGCCCAGGCGGGATGGGGGGCGCGCATTTGGGTACGCTCAGCCACAACAAAGCGGTGAACATCGCCTACGTGTGTGACGTGGATGAACGGCGCACAGCGAGGGCGCGAGCCACGGTCGAAAAAGCCAAGGGCAAAGCGCCCAAGGCGGTGGGCGACATGCGGCGGATTTTTGAGGACAAGGATGTCGATGCCGTATGGATTGCCACGCCGGACCACTGGCACGCGCCGGCGACCATTCTCGCCTGCGAAGCGGGCAAGCACGTGTACGTGGAGAAACCCGCCAGCCACAACCTGCGCGAGGGCCGCCTGATGGTGGAGGCCGCACGCCGCAACAAGTGCGTGGTGCAGGTGGGCACGCAGACGCGCAGCACCGAGGGTATTCGCGAGGCAATGGAGCTGCTCAACGATGGTGCCATCGGCGAGGTGCTCGTCGCCAAGGCTTGGAACAGCCAGCGCCGCGGCAGCATCGGTCGCAGCAAACCGGGCAAGCCGCCTGCGCATCTGGATTTCGACACCTGGCTGGGGCCAGTCCCAAAAGTGGAGTTTCGGCCCAACATGCTGCACGGCATCTGGCGTTGGTGGCATGACTTTGGCACGGGCGACATGGGCAATGATGGCGTGCACGACATCGACCTCGCCCGCTGGGGCTTGGGCGTGGATACGCATCCATCAAAGATTTGTGCCATGGGCGGCAAGTATGTTTTCGACGACGACATGCAGTGGCCGGACACACAGAATTGCCTGTTTGAGTATGCGCCGGACAAGAACGGCCGCACGAAACAGTTGATTTTCGAGATGCGTATTTGGTCGCCTTACAAGCAGCAGGGCATGGAGAATGGGAATGTGTTTTATGGCACGAAAGGAATGATGGTCCTCGGAAAAGCGGAGGGCTGGAAAATGTACGCCGAGCGCAACCGGCTGGTGAAACATGGCGGCGGCGGGCCAAACCTAGGCGGGCATCATCTCAATTTCCTCGCGTGCATTCGCGAAGGCAAAAAACCGCATGCGGACATCGAGATCGGCCACCTTTCCTCAAGCCTTTGTCACCTTGGCAACATCGCCATTCGCACCGGTGGCATGCTGAAGTTCGATCCCGAGAAAGAGCAGATGGTGGACGATGCCAAGGCGGGTGCGCTCGTGCATCGAGAATACCGCGAGCATTGGGCGACGCCGAAGGGGGTTTGAGCACTGCTCGCTCACTTGAGCTCTTTCACGAATATATTCGCGAACTGCGTGGGCACTTTCGGTGCCAACACAAAGGCGCCTGCCTTTAACGGCCCCGACTCGCGGATGGCTTCCTCAATGACGACTTTGCCGTTTAGCTCGATCTTTGTTTGGCCGAGGCGGCGCGTGACACGGATGCGATTCCAGCCCTTGGTAATGGCTTTCAACTCGGCGATGTCACCCACGTTGGGCAGGTGAAACGGCGCGTTCTGCCCCTCAGCGCGGAAATCCGCAAACATTACATACTCCGTAAACTTTGGCTCTGAGCGCAGCGCTGTCCCGCCTTTTGTCGTTAGCCGCCAGTCATTGGAGGACCACGTACCCGCTTTGTCCGCCTTCCAGCCGGCGAGGTCGATGCCGGTGTAGAGTGTGTGAAAGCCCTCCTCCGCCTTGGCGATTTCCTCAGGCTTTGGGTTCGTGCTCGGCAGCTCTTTTATTTTCAGATTGCGGAACTGAACCGGCGAACCTTCGGACTCGAGGCAAATGTACCCTTTGCGCGGTCTTGCCGCCTTGCCGCGGGTGACGACCTTGCCGTTGACCGCTAGCGAGATGTCCCCGTTATTGCAAACAACGCGGTAATGGTTCCATTGCGGCGAAGGCTTGCTGCGGTTTTCGGTGGGAAACGCCCGCGAGCCACCGCGACCGTTGATAGGCGTCATCTTGGCGCCATGGATGGGGAAGATATCGCCGTGCGTTGTGTAGCCCCGCGTATTGCCATAGGCGTTCTCAAGCACCTGCACCTCCACTCCCCGATGAAACGGCTGCCCTTTTGCCGTGTACGCATCCGCCCAAACAAAAATGCCTGCGTTGCCCTTGGGCTTGAGGTGCCGCCACTCGACCTCGAGAATGAAGTTTTCGTACATGCGCAGCGTGCGTAGTTCGCCGATGGGCTTTCCGGTGCAGTGGATCATGCCGTCTTTCACCGACCACGTGTTCGGTGCACAATTGATGTTTCGCCAACCATCGAAATTCTTGCCGTTGAAAAGCGGCTTGAAGTCGTCCTGCGCCAGAAGCAACAGCGGGAGAAACGTCAGCAATAGTTGTTTTTTCATGTATACAAGGTTTTTGGAATTCTCCGCCACGGATGAATCCGCGCAAGGTTATTTGGCATCCTGAGCCCAAGCGGGGGTGTACATGGGCAGGTAGCGATAGTAAACCTCCAAACTGAGGGTTGCCATGGCTGTTACGATGCAGCGACCGGCTTCACCACCCCACTGGCCCATGGGATCCCAACTGCCGTGAAGGTCGATGCGGTCTGGGTTGTGAATTTGTGCTTTCAGAAACACAGGGCGCATTTTTTGATTCCATCGTTCCCAGACAGGGCCTTGAAGTTGGTGCAAGGCAAGGCTGGAGTAGTACCAATAGTAATAGTTGAACTCGGGCCGGGCATTGCGGCGTTTTCCAGGCTTTATGAAATCGTCTTTATATAAAATGTGCTGCGCGGAATTGTTGATGATTTTGTCCAGTTGACGGCTGGTAAATATGCGACGATCCAGAGAATGTTTGCGTAAAAGCTGCTGGCAAAACATTCCCTCGGCCACCATGGCCAAGTTGGGGTCTCCTTTCGTGTAATAGCCGTAGGTATGCTGCTCAATTCGTTGCCGGCCCCCGTTAAGGCGAAGCGTCTCGACTCGCTGACTGCTAACGCTCTGCATAAAACGGATTGCCTTGTCGAGTGATTCTGCGGGCACCTTGATCCCACCCATCTTCGCGCTCTTCAATGCCATGATCTGCCAACCCGTCACAGACATATCGCCGCGATCCGAATAACCCTGCTCCCCAAATGGCTGATAGCGCCAACCTCCAGTCTTGGGGTTCTGCGCCCGCACAGTGAAATCCACAATCCGTTCGACGATGGGGCGCAGGCGCGGGTCTTTTGTCAAACTGTATGCCTCCGCAACGGCGATGGCGGCGATCCCGTGATCATACATGAAATTGCGACCACGAAAGCCGCGCAGATCCCCGTCAGGGCCGGTATGGCGGATCATCCAGTCTACAGCCTTTGCGAGAGGTTTCTGATAAGGGCCAGCCTCGGTGTGCTTTGCGCCCCAGCCCATGTAGGCAAGCATGGCCATGCCCGTGGCCGCATGATCGTGCCCCGCGGGACCATCCCAATGGCCATCAGCTTCCTGATTGCGGGTGAACCAGTCCAAGGCCCGCATGATTGCCCGCTCGGTTTCCTCGCTGCCACCGAGCTGATCAATAATCTCCAAGCGCATCTTCGGGTCATGGCGCAGAACCAGCGGATTCTTGATTTCCCCTGGAGCCTCAAGGATGGGGGCATCAGGGATGCCACTATCCGGGAGAATCATGTTGCGGTTATCACGAATATCCTTGAGGGGGTTGGAAGCATACTCAACACGTGCGGCATCATCCTGCTGAACTAAATTGAGGGATTCCATGCGAGTAGGCGGCTTGTCCCCCTCCACCCGTGTCGGCAATGGGCTGCCGTTGGATTGGGGGCCCGCGGAGTTGGCCGTGAGCGAGGCTCCTTGGCTGGTGACATTTTCAAATCTCCCGCCTTGGGCCAGCTCTATGCGGCCATTGTCGGGGAATTTCATTTGCACACCGGGAAGGCTGGAGGCATCCGCCTCGGCATGATTCAAGTCCACACGATCCAGCAACTGGCCTGGTGCGATGGGTGTAGTGGCGGTTTGCTGGGCTGTAAGAAGCGGGGTGAACTGGAACTGTGCAGCGGCCAGAAACGGCATCGGCCGGGAGGTCCGGCGAGGAGATGCACTCGCGGCTTGGATTGCCGGTTTAATGGCCTGCCCCCTAGATGCCCCCGCGAAACTAGTGGAAGGCGTGGTGGTAGGCAGCGTGGTTTCCGCCTTTATCTCCAGAGAGCTGGGCAACGCCGACTCCACTTGGGTTGGCAGAGCAGGTGCAGCTGACAGGATATCCGGGGCCACCTTTGCATCGGTGATGGCCTGCCTTTGCGCCGTGGTTTGCATCTCGGACAAGGGAATGTCCACCGGCCTGCTCGCGCGGTCTGTAGGGTTCGCGTTGAGGGTGGGCTGCGTGGGTGGTGCTTCGGACGGTTGTGAATTGTCAACCGCCTTGGCCATGGACTGTGAGGCCTCGGCTCCACCCGGTGTGGTTTGCAAATGCAGGTTGAAGGGTTCATTGGCTGGGCTATTGAGAAGAGTACTGGAAAGATTCGCTTGAGAAAGGGCACGCGAAGATGTGGGAAGTTGGATGGAAGCCACGTTGGTAGCCATCAACGAGGAGGGGCGAATGGTAGCAGGTTGCGGACGGACCGCTGTTTGGGTTTGCGGGTTGCTTTCGGTAATCCCGGACATAATTGGACGGACAGTCTGCTGACTGGCAACCTTGGCACCAGCCGCTCCAGACTCCGCATCGGTCTCTGGGGACTCCAATTGAAGACCTGCAAGGGTGTCCACCACAGCGTTTTCCACAGAGCTTGATGACTCCGCTTTCACCAATTTCTTGGCATTGGCTTGTGAAGCCGATGTGTTTGGCTTAACGGCAGCAGTCTGGTCGTTGGAGTTGGCGGCAGTCAATGCCTCTGCAGCCTTGGCAAGAGGTTCCGCACCCGATGCAACTGGGGTTTGCGCGGCAGCTTGATGAACAGCCAGTTGGCTGGTGGCTTTTGCCAGACTAGTTGCATCCGTGGAAGCAGCTTCACTGGTCTCAAGTTGGGCGTTCAAAGTGGCTGCTGGTGAATTTGAATCTGTCTTGGTGGAGGATGCCTGCAAGTTGGCGTCAGCAGACTTGGCGGTTGCGGCACTGACTTTGGAAACGGCCGTGCTTTGGGCCGTCGACCGGGCCGGAGCAATGGATTGGTCTGCGCTCTGAGGTGAGGTTTGAGCATTGGCCGCCGCCACTTGGGCCTGGGCAAATGCTGCCCGGGTCGAAGCTTGGGCGAGTTTCTGGCCGGTTTCTGATGATTGCGAGGTCTGCTCGAGAGTCACTTTGTTGGCCTTGGCCATAGATGTCTGAGGAAGATTATTCACGGCCTGAGCTGAGCTGAGCTTGGCGGTCTGGCTTTGGGCATCGACTGTCTGGCTCTTGGACACCGCCGTTGCCTTGGGAGCTTGTGATGCCTGAACCGGCGCGGATGTTGCCGTGGTGGGCGCCGACTCAGCCGCGGGTGCCGCCGCCGCCTTGAGGGTGACACTGGAACTGGCTTGGCTTAACTGGGTGGAAGATTCCACTCCCGCTTTCGCGGTCTCTAGAGACTCATGGTCGAGGGTGAATTGGGATCCTTGTGGAAGCTGCGTTTGAGATTGGGCGGATTCGATGGCCTCCGGGGCAGTGGGGGTTTGAGTGGATTGCTGGGTTTGTGCGGTGGTCTGGGCATTGATGGGCGTGGATTGCGCAGCTTTAACACTTGCTGGAGTGGGCGCCGACTGCGCATTGGGCGTGGACTGCGGAGCAACGGTCTGCTGGCTGGCCGCATGGGACAGTTGACTGCCCTGCTCGGCGGCCGCCTGGTTCTGTTCCATGGCAACAGAATTGGTGTCTACGGTTGCGGCCTCGGGAGATGCTTGGCTGTTCTTGTGGAGGGCTGCTTCCGTTGCCTCGGTTTGTGTTGACGTCTCCTTGGCTGCCACACTTTGGGTCGCGGCTGGAGTAGCCTCTGCCGGTTGGGATTTTGCTTCGGCTGGAGTAGCGTTGGTAGTTGAGGATGGAGACGGTTGCTGGACAAGTGGCTGAGTGGTTGTTGCCTGCGCGAGCGTTTGCGCAGCCTCTGCGGTGTTGGACGTTGTGGACTGCTTTACAGAGGAGACTTGCGCAGCTTCAGCCTTCGGCCCTGCAGTCGGCGCATTGGGCTTGACCACGTTTGCGGGCTTTGAAGCGGATTCAATGGCTGATTCCTTGGTGGCGGTTGTGGTATTCTGGGCCTGGGCATTAACGGTATTGAGGGCTTCTCGTGGCTCGGGGCGAGCGGTGGCGGCCTGTCTCGGTTGCTGGGACAAAGATTGGGCGCTGGAAGCATTTGCCAATTTGCGCGTTGAAGCGGCGGATGTGGTGTTGGTTTCCTGCTTCACAGCCGAAGCTTGGGCTGCCGGACTGGTGTCTGGCTGGCTGGCGGGCTGGGATGTCTCCAGCGTGGGCAGACTAGCCATTGATTCCAGAGATTGTTCTTTTGGGAGAGACTGAGCCGCTTTCACAGGCTGGGACGCGGGCGTTTGGGTGTTTGCCGACGTGGGCTGGGTTCTCGGGGTTTCTGACGGCTGGGCCTTAACCTGCTGATTGTCGCTGGCGTTAGCCATCTTTTGGCTGGGGTCGGCAGTTGTCTTTTGCGATTGCTCAAGTTGTTCCTTGTTCACGGACACCTCGAGCTTGGGTAGGGGCTGCTCGGTTTCAACCGGAGTTAAGCGTTCGGTGTTGACCCTTGTGTTGGCGGTTTGTTCCAGCGGCTTTGCGGTGGCTGGATTTTGAGTGGCGGGAGTGGGGGGCTGGGTGCTGGTGCTGGCGGGATTAGCCGCAGCCTGCTGTTGTGGGGAAGGGTTTACCTTCAGGTCGTTGGGCACAGGCGCGGCTTTCGGATTGGCCGCAGCCGGCGTAACCTGGGCGGTCTCGAGCAATTCACGGGGCAATTGCGGCGTTGCCGGCTGATTGGAATCGGTGGGCAACTGCGGCGTGGGTAGGGTTTCAGGTTCGGTATCAGGAAGCGTGACCTCGGGTGGCTTGATAGCCATTTCATCCGGCTTCACTTGTGTGGTATCCACGTTGGGCGGGGTCGGCTCAACGGGTTGGGCATCCGGATCTGACGGTGTATTCGGCTCCCGCGGGGTGGGCAGTTGTGCCGAAGCTTGGGCGAGGTTGGCTTGCACGGGTTTGTTTAATGCCTCCTCCTCCTCTTGCCTGGCCTCGTCGTCATTGGTCAGCGTGATTTCAACGACCTGTTCCTTGACGTGCTTGTAAATAGCCTCGGAGATGAGCCACAGGCTGAGCAAAAACGCGAGCAACATGTGCAAGCCAAGGGAACCCAGTAGGCAACGCTGCATCAGGGAAAGCTGTGCGCGACGGGACTCGTCGGCCATACTCTTCAACAAAGCGAGCAGGGCCAACAGTGACAACAACAGAAGCGCGAACCACCACTTGTATTTCTCGAACAAATCCAGAAAGCCACCGCCTACAGCCGGCTGTTCCTTCGCTGGCGCCTCGGCCATCGGGAAAACCTCACGGGTGATAGTCTCGTACAATTGATAACGGGGGCCATGCGGGGCACGGTCTGAACTGAATACCAGACGATGCCCGTCCCGAAACAGGGTGGGGTCGGTTTCATTGGCGGGCGTGTTGACGCTGCGATCCAGCAACTCAACAGCCTTGAACGCCCTCCGTTCAATACGACTGCGAAACAGGTCGAATCCTCCCGCACCACCGCGGCCGTTGGAGGAAAAGTAAAGATAGTTGCCACGCCGCGTAATGGTGGGCTGGGCGTCATCCCCCTTTGTGTTCAAGGCTGACAACGGAGAGACATCGGTGAATTGCAGCCCCTCAGCTGCATCGTTAGTAGCATGAAACAAATTGAAATCCCCCCTCGGGACAGCCTGCTCGCGCGCTGTGCCACGCCAGCGTGGAGGTACTGAATCCCCAAGCGGTCTGCTGGATGCAAAATAGAGGTCCTTAACCTGCCATCCGGGCTCGCCTTGGGCCTCGTTCTCTTTTGCGATCCGACCGACGGGCGCATCGTGCACGGTGGGATCGATTTCGTGATGAGCGGTGTTAATGGCGGGGCCAAGATTGACCGGCTCTTCCCACCCTGAATCGCCAAGCCGGGACACCCAGATATCATAGCCTCCCAAGCCTCCCCGGCGGTTAGAATAGAAGAACAACCACTTGCCATCCCGACTGAACGATGGGCCCAGCTCATCATACTCCGTGTTTAAATCCTCAAGCGACCTGGCCTCACTCCAGCCTTCCCCCTCGCGCTTGGCAACAAATAGGTCCGCGCCTTCGCCAGGGCGGCCCTTGACGAAGACCAAAGTCAGATTGTCGGCGGACACATTGGGATCATACCGTTCATCCTCGTCACGATTGCCGGGAAACACAGGCGTAGGATGTTCCCAGATAACATCGCGCAGGGTGACATCCTCAGCATCAACACGGGCGGAGACGTTGTCGGTATAAACCGTCTTGGTGCCCGCCGGCCACAGGGCCCAAGCCAGCATCGCCACGGCCAGACACGACGCGCCGGCAACCCAGAGTCTGGCCCTCAACCTCGGCGCCTTGGTATTGGCTTCTGGAGAATCTTCACTCACTGCTCAATGTGGTACGCGATGTTGGCGGTTTCAAAACCAGCGTTTTTGCAGGCGAGCAGCACGCCGGAAACCTTGCCGTGCAAAGCAGCATTGTCGCCGCGAATCTTTACCTTGGTGGCGGGATTTGCCGTGTGCTCCCGCTTCAACGCCGCGCGCAGCACATCCATCTTCACCACCGCATCGCCCAACTGAATCTCGCCATTTTGACGAACGTTGATGACCAGGAATTTCTCCTGCTTGGTGGAGGGTTTGCGGGTACTGTCGGGCAGATTGATGTCCTCGGGATTTTCCTCCTCCTGAAAAGTGGAGGTAGCGAGGAAAAAGATGATCAGCGTGAACAGGATGTCGATCAACGGAGTGATCTCCATCTTGGCTTCAGCGTCACTGGAGGCGCGGATTTTCATGATGCAAGCGCGGGGGATTCAACGGACTGCGAAGTGTCATCGCCAGCATCGCCCCCGCTGGCAGCCGGTTCTGCCGCAGCGATGGCGACTTGGTCGCCAGTCGGGCAGATGTCGATGAACCGGCGCGCCTCAATGCTCATGTCCTCAACTAACCGGTCCACCTTGGAGGACAAAAAATGATACACCGCAAGAAAGGGAATCGCGATGGTCAGGCCCGTGGCGGTGGTTACCAACGCCACGTAAATGCCCGCTGACAACGCGTCAGATTTGCTCGCGCCCTCTTGCAAATTACTCAGGTCACGGAAGGCGTCAATCATCCCGTAAACCGTCCCCACCAGCCCAAGCAGCGGGGCAATAGCCACCACCAGGCTGATCAGCCGCAGACTGCGCTTCATGCGATCCGCCCCGCGGATGCCCGCCTCTTCCACGGCCTTTTCAACCTGTTCGGTTCCCTGATGCGCCTTCTCCAGCCCGGCTTTCATCATCTCGCCCAAGGGTGTCTCCCGGCCTTCCTGCTCGCAGTAGCTGATGCCAGCCTTCACGTTGCCTCCCGAGATTTTCTCCTCCAAGCCGGCGAGGAAACCACCTGGCACCACCCGATCCCGCGACAGGCTGATGGCACGCTCGAAGGAGCTGGCCAAGCCCATAATGGAAAAGATCGCCAATGGAATCATCACGGGGCCACCCGCGACCAGCAGTTCCCAAAAATTTTTCGGCTGGCCCTTGCCTCCCGTAGTGTCCGCGTCATCACTTGGAGCAGCCGGCTGGGGATTGGCCGGTTGTGCCGCAGGCACCGGGGCGGCGGCCGGAGGCGCTGTCCAAGCCTGGGTCAGGCCAACGCAAAAGAACAACCACGCAGCGGCCATGCCGGCGTTAAACCACGCCAGCCGCCGCCGCAAAATTTCGCGAGGGGATTTTTTTTCGGGGTTCATTTTATGAATCTGCACAGTTTGGGTTTTGGGTTGGGTTCCCGGTCCTTTATTTGGGCCAGTATCCCGGTTGCTCCTACTTGATGCGGCTCTTTGCAATTGTCGCGGCGTTGGACTTTGGATATTTACCAATCAGCTCCTTTAAAATCGATTGTGCCGCCTCGCCACTGCCGCTCTCGTCCAGAGCGGTGGCCATGCCAAGCATTGATCTCGCCTGCCACGCGCCTTTTTCCTCGCTGACCTCTTCCGGATAATTAGCCTCCACATAGGCATAAGCCTTGATGGCAGACTTAAAGGCATCCGCTTTCGCGTCGCTGTCGTCCGATTTCCGGGCCAGCTTCAGGTGACATTCACCGATATGGAATTGTGCACGGGCGCCCAGTTCATCCTTTCTCAATTCCGCGGTCACCTTCTGGTAACTGGTAATTGCTGCGGCAATGTCGCCTTGGTTTTCCTGCGCCCACCCGAGGCCCTGCCAGGCATTGCGCACTAGCCGATGCCCAGGGAAAGCCTGGATGAACCGCTCGTGGGTCGACTGCGAATCCTTCCAGTTGTCCAAGCGGCCCTGGCATTCTCCAAGTCGCAGCAGGGACTGCGACTGGACCACCTCACCGCCATTTTTCTCGGCCACGGCCTTCTCATAGTTGGCCTGCGCGGCCTTGTAGCTGGCTGCCCGATCGGCATCCGCACCCGCCGCTTCCGCAAGTTTAATACTTGCCTCACCCGCCTGATAAGCAGCCGTGCCGGTAAGATCCTTTAATGTCTGCGGTGGATTGTTCGGCAACATGCCACCAAAATCCTCAAATGCCGTGGCCGCCGATGCAAATTCCTCCAGCTCAAACTTGGACCAAGCCAGCCGGTACTGCGCGCGCGATTTCAACCCCGCATCCTTTGCCAATTTCAGCAACCCGGACAGACGGTCGGCAGCTTCCGTATACATCTTGGCCTGAAACTCCAATTCCGCCAGTTCAAAGCTGCCGCGATTCACCAGGTCGCTTTGCGGATGCTCGGCCAGCAGTTTCTTGTAGGTCTCCATCGCCATGGCATCGCGGCCCGCACCCTTCTCACACCAGGCGGACTGGTATAACGCGTTGTCAATCCAGTCGCCATCCGCCTTCACTCCGGCCACCTTGGAGTATTCCTTGAGCGCCGCATCCCAGTCCTCCTGTTGTTCCAGCGCCCAGCCAAGACGGTAGGTCGCCTCGTCCAGCTTGTTGTACTTTGGATAGTCAACCAGCAGTTTTTCGAGCGCTCCCTGGGCCGCCTTGAAGTCTTCCTGCTGCAAAAGGACGATGCCCTGCTGGAAGCGTGAATCCCCGGCGAAGTTGTGCTTGGCATGCCGGTCCGCCACCACCGCAAAATGTTCCACGGCCTCAGTCAGTTTGTTTTCATCCCGCGCCACGAATCCCAAGTAATATTCCGCGTCAGGCAACCACTTGCTCTCGTTGTGGCGCGCCTTCACCACCTCCAACGCCACGCGTGCCTTGTCCAATTCCTTTTCCAAGTACTGCATTCTGCCAATTTCCACGTAGGCTTGGGCCAACTGGCCGCTTCCAGAATAATTGTCCGTCAGCTTGGTCAGCGTGGCGATGGCCGTCTTGGTATCCTTCGCCTGCTGGCTGGCCAGCCCGCTCATCAGCAATGCCGCGTCAGCATTCTCCCCCTCGGGGCTGGCTTCCACAAATTGGTCGAATGACTTGATTGCTGCCACCCACTGCTTTGTCCGAAACTTGCAGTCACCCACAAGGTAGTCAATTTGTTTAAAGCGGGACCGCACTTTTTCATCACGCGCCAAGGGCTCAAGCACCTTCAGTGCCTCCATCCACTCCTTTTGATTGTAATAGGAACTGCCGATGCGATAGTTTGCCGCCGCTGCCTGCGGATGACCGCTATACTTGTCCGCAAACGTCTTGAAGCCCTCCACAGCCTCCTTGTACTTGTCCTGCAGAAACAGGTTCTCACACTGGAGGAAAGCCACATCGCCAGCCTTCTTGTCATTGGGATATTTGCTCAGGAATTCGCCGCACAAGTCATGGCTGGCTCCATACTTTTTCTCCCGATGCAACGAGTCGGCGCAAAGCCTCATGGCGTCATCCATTTGCGGAAATGTGCCGTGATCCGCAATCAGGGTCTGGAACGCCTTGGACGCCTCCGGAAACGCATTCAACTCATAGTGATTGTTGCCTAGGTCAAACAACAACTCAGGAAGCTTCTCGTTGTTTGCAAACTTGCCCCTGGCCGCCTCCAGCACCTTGACCGCTTCCGTGTGTTTCTTTTGCCGGAAAAATGTCCGGGCCTGCCACAGCGGAACCTCAATGATCAATGCGTTGTCCCCGGCCAACCCCCCAAACACGTTCTCCGCCTTGGCAAATTCCTCAGCCTCCAGTTGGGAACGTCCCAAGTAAACCCCGGCATCCACCACCAACTTGTGCTCTTTAAAATCGCGCGTGAATTTCCCGAACGCCTCCGCCGCTTGTGGATATTCCTTCAGCGAATCGAACCGGACACGGCCCAGGCGGTACAGCGCATCCGCCGTCACCTCCTTGCGCGTCTTTAAATCCGCTGCCGCCTCATAAGCCGCCTCCGCGGCGTCAAACTCCTTCAATTCACGGCGGGATTCCGCGAGCATATACAGCGTCGTCTGCTCGTAGTCCTCATTGCCTTTCACCTTTCCCTTTAACACCTCCAGCACTTGCGCCGCCTCCTTGAAGTCTCCCTGTTCAAATCGCGCAATACCGCCTTGGTAACTTGCCCGCACCCCCACGGCGCCAGCTTGGCCCGCCAGCTTTTCCGCCTCGGGAATCACCTGCTTCCACTTTTTCTGGTCAAACAGGCATTCCAGCAGCCCCTTGCGCAATTGTGCATTTTCCGCACCGCCCTTGATGCTCAGACCATCTTTAAAAACCGACTCCGCCTCCACGGGTTTTTTCAACTCGCGCAGGGAGTTGCCGAGATACAGGTGAACCAGCAGCGCGCGCGGCGAATTCTTGTCGCCCGCCAGTTTCTTGAGCAACGGCGCGGCCGCGTCAAATTTCTTCATCCCATAGTAGGACAGTCCAAGGCCGAACTGCACGTCCGTCGTCTTGGGATGATCTTTATACGTCTTCAGGAAATCCTCGTACTCCTCCGCCGCCAGCGGATACAGCTTGCGGTTGAAGAGCCCGTTGGCGTTGAAGTATTTCTCCAGCGCGGGATCCTTCTTCTTATCCTGCTGCGCGGCAGCCGGCAACACCAGCAACATCATCAACGCGCCAAGCAGGCATTGGAAAACAAACCGGCGCGCACGCGCGCCGACACCACGGGCCTTGCGGCCCTCTTTGAAAGGAGGGAGGGAAGAGGTCTGCATAGTCTAATCTCGTACGAGTTTGAATTTTCGCAACCGAAAATTTTTTTCAGCACCGTTTATTCCAAACCCCAAGCCTGTTCACACTAAACAAGTTGTTCACGCCATCCAGGCACGGGGTTATCAACGAAGGTTTGGACGCCTCCCTAAAGCCACAACTTCACCTGAATCCCGGCCAGAGATTGCCAAACCGCACTCATTAGTCGGCACCGGTCGGGAATCATCAGCACTAATCTATCCCAAACTTATTCACAGCCCGGGAAAATGCAAGCGGGAGATTGAAAGTTTGGAATACTTAGGGGGAGAAACGCCGTCAATGGGCAGCCTCTTAACGGCCGCCCGAGCGGATGAACGTGTAGACACCGTCGTTTTCCTCGGCAATTTCCTTCAGCGATTCATCCACATCGGCTTGGTTCGCCGCGAACCCAATCGTATTGATTCTCACATTGCCATTCGGATTCAGGCCACGAATCACCTTCAGGACCGGCGGCAATTTCTTCACCAAACGGGTCTTTCCCTTGCCGGTGCGGTTGTCCTGCTTGACGGTGGTAAACTTGCCGTCAGACAAGAGCCAGATTGTGGATGGCTTCAGCTTAGCAAAGGCGTCCTTCAGCGCGTCGCGCGGGTTGGTCAATCCACTGGGCGACATGCTGTTCACCCAGCCTCCCGTACTGCTAATATTGCCCGGCGTAGCGGAGACCATCCTCCCTTCATCCATCCCATCCGTCTTGTCGCTGAAAAAATAAATATAAAAATTCTCTTCCGGCCCCATCTTCTCCAAGGACCGGGTCAGAGCCTGCTTGGCCGCATTCAACCGGTCGTCGTCGGACATGCTGCTCGACCTGTCGATGATGAACACAAAGTCCTTCCCCTTGCCCTCGCCCCTGGTGTTAAAACCTTGCGTACGAAAAATTTCAACAGCGGACAGACCTTCGGTCGAATCCGGGGTGGGGTTGTCCTGAACCGATTCCGGGGGAGTCGCAACGGGTCGTGTGCGCACGGGCTCAATCTCCTCCGGCTTTGTCTGGGCGACTTGCACCGGCGGCGGGGGCGGCGGACGCACATCCACCAACGTCGGAACCGGACGCCGTACCGGGGCGGCCGTCGGCGTAAATGTGCCAGGCGTGTTGTTAGTCTGCTCGGGAACGCTGGCCGCCGCGGATGACGCCGAGGAAACGGTCCGTGGCCGGAACGCCGAGACCGGCCGGCTGCGCACGCTGGTAAAATTCTCCACGGGCCGGGACAGCGACTGGGTACCCACCTGAATCATCACTTGATCCGTGTTCACCGCATCACCGCCCAGCCTAGATCCACCGGGCGCAGGCGTGGGCTTGGGAGTACTCCCGTCCGAGGGTCTGGCCGAGGCCACCTGAGTGGCCGATCCATCCGCCAAAGACGGCCGGAAGGAGGCGCTCGCCCCAGTTCCCGCCACTGCCGTTGAGGGATTGCTGGCACGCACCGAACCGGCCATCCGTGAGGACATCGCCGCGGGCCCAACCCTGGCTGAGTTGAAGGCATTGGCTGTTGCCTGCGCAAAATTCTGGGAAGGCGCACGGGCCATCGTTCTGCCTGCCACCGCGCGGGCTGGATTGGTGCGCACGCCGGAAGCCGAGGCGCGCAGACCCGAGACCGAGGGCGCAAACGTCGCGCTCGTGCCCGCGCCGGAAACCGAACTCGCCACGTTGCTCGCGCTGGCGGAACCCGCAGACTGCCCCGTTGCTCCCGCCGGACTGTTGCGAGCCGATCCTTGCGCATTGGTCGAGGCCTGTGCCATGGATTGCGAGGAGACCCCAGACATCGATCGGCCAGCAACTGCCCGGGCCATTCCACTGTGAATCCCTGAAGTTACCGCGCGAGCGCCGGAAGCTGACGGCGAAAAACTGCCCCTTATCCCTGAACCGGAAACAGCCGCGGCCGCATTGCTTGCCTGAGCCGAGCCACCCGCTGCTCCCGCGGATGCCGCCGGACTGTTGCGGGCCGCTCCACCCGAGCCGCTGGATGCACGGGCCATGGATTGCGAGGAGGCCCCAGACATCGATCGGCC
Source organism: Verrucomicrobiales bacterium (assembly GCA_002728775.1). Classification (GTDB taxonomy): domain Bacteria; phylum Verrucomicrobiota; class Verrucomicrobiia; order Limisphaerales; family UBA1100; genus UBA6614. The sequence continues at coordinate 23,159 of PBVU01000096.1, forward strand.
CGCCACGGCGCGTGCTCCATTGCTGCGAACCGCAGACACCGAGGCACGTGCGCCGGAAGCCGATGGCGAAAACGTGGCACTGGCGCCAGAGCCAGAAACAGCGGTGGTGGCGTTTCGGGCTGCCGCCGATCCACCCGTCTGACTGGCCGTAGCCGCGGGACTGTTCCTGGTCGCTCCTCCCGCGCTGGTGGACGCGTGCGCCAGTGATCGCGAAGAAGCGCCGGACATTGCTCTCCCGGTCTCCGCGCGTGCCCCGTTGCTTTGCACCGACGAGGCCGAGGCTCGCATGCCGGAAGCCGACGGCACAAAGGCTCCGCTGGCTCCGGACCCAGAAACCGTAGTGGATGCACTCCGCGCATTGGCCGATCCCGACGTGTGGCTGGCACCTCCAGCCGGGCTGTTGCGGGCCGTGCCCTGCGCGCTACTGGAAGCTTGTGCCATGGATTGGGAAGCGGCCCCTGACATGGATTGGCTGCTGGAATCCGCCCGGGCACTATTGCTCTGCACGGCAGAGGTCGAAGCCCGTGCGCCGGAGTTGGAAGGTGTAAACGCGGTACTGGCTCCCGTGGCTGACGCCGTGGGATTGTTCTGGGATGCCGCACTGGAAGCAGAGGCGGCGGACTGCGCGCCGGACGACTGCGGGCTGCTGCGGGCTGCGTTTAATCCCGTGGCGGATTGCGAGATGGATTGTGAGGTGGCCGAGGCCATTTTCTGGCTGGTCTCCGCGCGCGCGCCCGTGGCCGCCACAGAGGAATCCACAGCACGGGCACTGGAAGCCGAGGGTGCAATGGAGGCACTGGCTCCGGAGGCACTCAAGGAATTAGGGGTCGCACTACTAGCGGCAGAGGCAGACTGGGCGGAGACATCCTGCGGGGTGCTTCTGGCGGCATTGCTGCCGATTGCGGACGGGGCAGTGCTTTGCGAACTGGGCGCGGTCATTTGTTGACTGGTCTCTGCTCGGGCCTGACCGGTGACAACCCTAGCCTGTGCCGATGCGGCGGTGGGCGCCAACGAATCACTTGCGCCCGAGGCGGTGGCCGCACTGGACGAGGGGGCATTGGCGGCAGCAGCAGATGGGGAGGAAGCGCTTTGCGGCGTGCTGCGCGCGGCGTTCATACCGGATGCCTGCTGCGCCACGGACTGGGTGGACGCGGGCTGCATTTGCTGGCTGTTCTCAGCGCGCGCCTGGCCGGATTCCACACGAGCGCTGGAGGATGAGGAAACGGTAGGGGTAAAGTTGCTGGTGGCACCAGCCGCCGCGGGAGCGCTGGGTGAACTTGCCCCGGCTGCAGCGGCGGATTGGGCATCTGTGTTTTGCGGCGTACTGCGCGCGGCGGCGCTGGCCCCGGAGTTAGATTGGGCGGCGGATTGGGACGATGCCGCGGCCATGGGTGTCTCAAGAATAGAAGACCGAATTTCTTGGCTCATCTGCTGCACGGCGGAGGCCTCGCCATCCAGCGCCAGCGTCAGCACTTTGCGGGTCCCCCCGGTGAGTTTAGTGCCAATGATGGTCCAGTTCTTTTCGTAGATATACCAGCCAGTGAAAATTGCAGAGATAAATAGGACAACCAACCCAAAGACGACGTGTCGCCGACGAATACCCAGCCGGTCGGCAAGATACTCGAAGCCCCACTCGATGATGTTCCAGATGCCTCTGAGTTGGAGTTTCATGGTCGCTACGGGCGGCTACTTGACAGTGCTAGTGTCCCACGCAATTTTGGCTTCACTGAAGCCGGCATTACTGGCGGCGGCCAGGGCGGCTGTGCTCTGGCTGTGCAGTGCGTCGCCATCGCCTCGGATGAGCACCTTGCGCTCGGGGTTTTCCTTAAATTCCATTTCCAGCGAGTCGCGGAGTTCCGGCAGGGTAAGCGTCTCGGTCCGCACAATGTAGGTGCCGTCCTTGGTGACGTTGATCACATAGGGGCGATCCTTGCTGCTGATGGACGAGCCACCATGGCGCGGCAGCTTGATCTGCTCCTCGCGTTCCTGCGCTTGGAAGGTGGTGGTCGCCAGAAAGAAGATAATGAGCGTGAAGAGAATATCGATCATCGGGGCCACGTCCAGACCCGATTCCTCCACGGCTGGGGCTTCGATCATTTTCATCTCACTCGGCGCTGTGTGCCGGTTGCAGGGCATCCGGCGGTGCTGCTGGCTTATATTGGGTTGTTGTGGTGGATCCCCTTTGGCCACCAGAGGTGAATGCTTCCAAGAAAACCTTGGAATGTCGATTCAAATTAACACCAATTTCGTCCACCCGCCGACCCAGCCAGTGGTACAGGAGGAGGAAGGGAATTGCCACAGTCAGGCCCGTGGCGGTGGTGACCAATGCTTCGTAGATGCCGCGTGAAAGAAGCTCCACCTTGTCGCCACCAGCGCCAGCGATTTCCACGCTCTGGAACGAGGAGATCATGCCATACACCGTGCCCAGCAAGCCCAGCAGGGGAGCCACTGCCACCACGATCTGCAGCGGGCGCAAGCCTCGCTTCAAGGAACCCAACTGAATGGCTCCCTCGTTGACCAGCGCATCCTCCATGGCTGGCTTGCCGCCGCCAGACTCTTCCAGTGCCGCCTCACAAATGCGGGGAAAGGCCGCCTTGTCGCGCCGCTGAATTTCAGCCTCCAAGACTTCGTGCGCAGTTGCCCCGGAGTCCACAAGATCACCCACCAATTTCTTGTCCTTGGTAGCATCATTGGAAAACAGGATGACGTAGATTAGCGAACCCGCGGTATAAAATCCGTACAGCGCCAGCGCACCCAACGCCCACATCACCGCTCCGCCGACCCTCACCAGATCCCACATGGATTTCTGGGTCTTGGTTTGGGTTTCCTCGCCGGGTTCAGCCTCCACCACCTCTGGTTGTGCCGGGGAAGCGTTGGTAGCCGGCGCGGCCACGATGTCCGTCGCCAGAAACAAAAGTGCCGCGCAATGCACGGCCACAAGGAAGTGGGATTTGATTTTTTCCATGTGCGGGATTTGCAAAGGCTCTGGCTAGAGGTTTTTTAACTCCTCGGCGGCGGCGTTGGCGGCGTTGGTATCTGGATACCGCTTGATCAGGCGCTCGAACTGTTCGCGCGCCCTGTCTTTTTTGTCCTGCCGCAGCAGTGCCTGCGCCATCTCATAGGCCGCCTTGGACTGCCAGTCCGGGAAGGCATACAGCGCTTCCACCTTCGCAAACTCAATGATCGCCTTCTCAAATTCCTTTTTCTCGAAGTAGCATTCGCCGAGTAGAAACTGTGCGCGGGCACCGGTGTCATCCCTCACCCCCTCGGACACAGTCTTCTCATAAGCCGCGATGGCCTCCTGATAATTCTCCTCGTTCTGCATGGACCAGCCCATGCCGAGGTAGGCGGTGCGAACGAGCTCATGTTGCGGATTATCCTTGATGAATGACTGGAAGGAGGCATTCGAGTTTTTCCAATCCTCCAGCGCGCCAAACATCTGGCCCACGCGCAACAATGCCTGCTGCTTGAGCCGAAGCTGGCCCACGTCATTCGGCGGCGCCTTGGCCGCCAACGCAGCCTGATAATTGGCCAACGCGGCCTTGTACTCCGCGGCCTTGCCCGCATCTCCGCTCGCGGTAAGCGCCATATTTCGGCGCGCCTCCCCTGCCTGCCACGCGGTGGAAACCACCAAGGCCGCGGCAGGATCCTCCAGCAAGCCTTCAAACGCCTTCGCCGAGGCCGGGTATTGCTTACGGCTGAACTGCACAATGCCCAGCCGGTAAAGGGCCAACCGGCGCAGATCCGGGTTGTGCTTTCCGGCCAACAACTTGGTCAAGCGCGCCACGGCGTCTTCACCGCCATTTTCGCCGCCTACCTCAAACTCCACTTCCGCCAATTCCAAAGCCACGTTGTTGGCCAGCCCGCTGTCCGCGTGTTGCTCCAGAAATGCCTTGTAATAGGGGATTGCCTCCGCGGGCTTGCCGGCCTCGCGCTGGCTCCATGCCGCCTGATAAAGCGCGCGATCGTGGATGGCCGAGTTTTTCGGGACAATGTCAAAACTCTTGATAGCATCGTCCCACCTGCGAAGCTGCATCTGGGCCAGCCCCATGTTAAACGCCGCCTCATCCAGCTTTTCGTGCTCTGAAAATCCCGTCACAAACTGGCCCAAGGTCTGCGCCGAAGCGGTGAATTTGCGCCCCTCAAATTCAGAAATGCCCTGGTAAAGCCGGCACAACGGAACCAATCGATGGTTTCCCCCCGCCTTGACCAAGCGTTCCCCAAGTGCCTCAAAACGGGCCGCCGCCACCGCCGGACGCTTGTTGTCCAGTTCCGTCCACGCCAAGTAATAGTCGCCATCAGCCTTTAACGGATGGTTGGCGGGAATCTTCGCCAGCGGCTTTTGAGCCTCATCAAAACGGCCAGCCTCATAGTGAATGATGCCCAGCTTCAAGCGCGCGCTGGGCAGATGCGGACTGCCTGAGCACTTTGCATCCAGCAACTCATAGGCCGTGATCGCCATTTCCGTGTCTGGCTTGCTCAAGTTGGAAAAGGACACCCCCGCGTTGTGCAGAGCCACATCGGCATTCAACGCGCCCTCATTGCCCTTCGCAAATTTCATGTACAACTCCGCGGATTTCCCCCAGTTCCGCATCCGGTGATAACTGTCGGCCACGAGGAACACCAACTGGTCAAACGCCGGATCCACCTCTTCCTTCATCAATGGCTCCAAGGCCTTGATCGTGGCCGCCCAGTTTTCCCGCGTGTGCTCCAAACGACCCACATAATACTGCGCCGTGTCCGCCATCTTATGCTGGGGATGAGCTCGGGCAAATCCCCCGAACGTCTCCACCGCCTTCCCCAAGTGCTCCTTCTTCCCACCAAAGTAACTCTGGTAATAGCACAACGCCTCATTGAAAGCCGCGTCCGGCCGCTTGGGGTTGGACCTGTACTTGTCGGCATAGGCATTAAAATTCTCCGCCGCCGCCTCGAAACTCTTCAGGTTGTTCAGTCTCACGATCCCCAGCCGGAACAAGGCCTCCGCCGCATCATTGCCCTTCAATTCCGACGCTGCCTTGTATGCCACCGCCGCCGCCTCAAAATTCTCCAGCTGTTCCTGCGCCTCGCCCGCCAACACGCGTGTCCGTTGTTCCACGCCCGAGCCCTTTGCCAAGCCCTCAAATGCCTCGGACTTCCGCACCACCGATTTCCAGTCGCCCTGCAGATAAGTCGACTCCAGTAGGCCAATAAAAACATCCGCCGCCAACGGCTTCTTCTTCTCGTTCTCCTTCTCTTCCAGCCAACTCTTCACGCTGGCACTGTCACACTCGCGATCGATGAATCCTTTCTTGGCAAACCCCAACGTTTTCAACGAAGCCTCAAATGCCGTCTCTGCATCCTTCGGCACCGCCGGCTGCTTGAGCATCAAGGCCTGCCCCAGATACAGGTTGGCCTCCACTTTGTCCGGCCCCTTGCTGCCCGTGGCCGCCTTCAATTCCGCGGCGGCCGAGGCATAGTCCTTCATGTTGAAATGGCACAAGCCCAAGCCAAAATGCGCGTGCCCCGCCAGCGTGTGGCGCGGATGTTTCTTGAAATACTCCTTGTACGCCGCCGCTGCCTGTTCCCAAAGGCCCAAGTTGAACAACCCCGCGGCCGCCTCGTAAGCCGCCTCCGCCTCACTGTCCTGCGCCCGCACCCCAGCTTGGCCCGGCCCAAATACCAAGACAATCGCAGCCAGCACAACGGCCGCATGAACCCAAAATCGATCACCAAACATGACTTTCAACATAAAATACTCCCATTCAAATCCGCTGCGGAACAACTCCCCCGCGGCTGGATTGAC
>PBVU01000097.1:0-7059 GCA_002728775.1 Verrucomicrobiales bacterium
ACGGGTGGAGGACATGAGCGAGTTTCTTGAGCGGATCAACGAAGGTGCCAGCGAAGAGTCCGAAGAATAAGGCCGCCGCCCTTCCGGAACAGCCGCTCGCCCTCATCCATGGCGAGGATGATTTCGCTGTCTCGGCCCGTGCCCGGCAGGTTTTTCAGGGCTGGTGTGATGCTGCGGGAGGGATGGATCACGAGATCTTGGAGGCTACTGCTGCCAACGCCTCCGAGGCGACTCGCGCACTGGCCCGTTTGCATGAGGCGTTGCAAACCCTTCCTTTCTTCGGGGGTGCCAAAGTAGTTTGGTTCAAGGACTGCAACTTTCTTGCGGATGATCGCACCGCCCGGGCTGCTGATGTCAACACGGGCTTGGCGGACTTGGCCTCGGAATTGAATGCCTTCGACTGGCAGGGTGTGAAACTGCTGGTCAGCGCCGGCAAGGTGGACAAACGAAAGGGATTTTACAAGGCGGTCGCCAAGCAGGGGTATGTGGAGATTTTTGAGGCTTTGTCCATTGATGATCGCGACTGGGTGGGCAAAGCTGAACAACTGGTCACCGCCAAGATGCGCGCTCTTGAAGTGCGGCTGGATTTTGACGCGCAGCAGGAACTCGTGCAGGCCGTGGGGCCGGATCGTCGGGCGCTTATCAGCGAATGCGAGAAGCTAGCCTTGTATGTTGGCGGTCGTCGCGCCGCGACGGTCGCTGATGTGGCCGCTATTGTCACGCGCGGCAAACACGCCCGCGCATTCGCTCTGGGCGATGCCTTGGGGGACCGCAAAATTTCCCTGTTGCTACGCCGGTTGGATGAGGAAATCTGGGCGATGAGAGGAGATCGCAACAGGTCCACCATCGGCTTGTTGTACGGCCTAGTCAGCAAGGTGCGTTCCCTACTGTTCGCTCGTGCCATGATGGACGCCGGCTGGATTCGGCCGGCGCGAAATTTCCCCCAATTCAAGCCGCAGCTTGAGCGTGTTCCCGCCGACGCATTTCCTGGGGAGCGCAAGCTGAATCCGCTTTCGCTTAACCCATACGTCCTTTTTCGTGCCACCGAACAGGCCCGCCATTGGACCCGGGATGAGCTTGTCCGCGCCCTTGACCTCCTACTCCGGTGCAATCGCCGCCTCGTGTCCAGTTCACTGGATGACACGTTTCTCCTGCAGCAAACCCTCACCAGAATTCTGGCCAGCGAAAGGACTGTTGCCTGATGAGGGCCAACGGGACGCATCTTGAGGTTGCGATGGCCGCCGGCGTTGTCTGCATCAAGATTAATGGCCCCGCGAACTTCAACGCCAGTCCGGGTTTTAAAAACGTGGCCAATAAGCTCTGTGCCGCCGCCGGCCACGCCCTGCTGCTGGACTTGACGGATTGTGTCAACATGGACAGCACGTTTTTGGGCGTCTTGGCTAGCCTGTCCCAGCGACTTGAGAAACCCATTGAGTTACTCAACCCGTCGGACCGAATCACCGGCTTGCTTGATAATCTGGGGGTGCTTGACTTTTTCAAGGTGGGGCAAGGTGAGAACCCCTTGACCGCGCAAATGGAGCAGGCCGAATCTGCGCCCGCTGCCAAGCGTGAATTGACTGAAACCAGTCTGGAAGCACACCGTTTGTTGATGGAGTTGAATGCCGACAACATTCCGCGCTTTAAGGATGTCACCCGTTTCCTGGAAGAGGACCTCAAAAATCAGGACCAGCCATGACCCCCGAGGAGAAACTGACTGAAATAGGCATTGTGCTTCCGGAGCCGCCTGCTGCCGTGGCTGCCTATCAGCCTTGGGTGCGCGTCGGCGGCCTCGTCTTTACATCCGGCCAGCTTCCATTTCGCGACGGCGAAATTGCTTTCGTCGGCAAACTGGGGGCCGAGGTTTCTGTCGAGGCCGGCTATCAGGCCGCCCGCCTGTGCGCCCTCAATGCCGTTGCCCAGCTCAAGGCTGCGACTGGGAACCTGGCCAAAATCCAGCAAATTGTCCGACTTGAAGGATATGTGCACTGCGCGTCTGGTTTTCGCGCGCATCCGCAGGTTTTAAACGGAGCCTCGGATCTGGTCGCGGAAGTGTTTGGTGAGAAGGGCCGGCACACTCGGTTGGCACTGGGCATCAACGAAATGCCTCTTGATGCCGTCGTGCAACTCAGTCTGATTGCCGAGGTTTCGGACTGATTATGCCTCCACCGTCGCCTCGCGCGCGGTTCCTGTCGGGGTCCAGTTCTTCAAATCCTTTTGTGCCCCGTCGCGTTTCCATTCACGGCGCTTCACCTCCGCCCCGTCTTTAAATGTCCGCTCGCTTTTCTTCGTCCCATCCTCGTGCCAAGTGATGTAGAGGCCGTGCAGCTTGTCGTTGACGAAATCAGCCTGTGACCGTTTTTGTCCGCTTTCGTAGAACACCGAGTGGTGCCCGTCCCGTTTTCCCTTGTTATAGCAGACATCAATCTGCAGTTCCCCGTCCTCATGCCAGACTAGGTGTGGCCCGTGTCGGAGGCCGTGCTGGAAGGTCACCAGAGAATTTCGGTTTCCATTTTCATGGAACCAGATTTCCTCCCCATGCGGACGACCTTCATGGAAATTTCCCTCCAGTATCACCTTGCCGTTCTCGCCCAATTCCACCGCGCACCCGCTGAACAGCGCGTCCGTCTCCTTCAGGTACGCCAAACAATCCTCACGGAACGCGTCAAATGATTCCCCCGCTTTATTGCGCCACTCCAGTTGGGAGTACTTGACCGGGCGTTTTCTTGTATCGGCTGTCATGGGCGCGAAGTCTCGATTTTCAGGCCCCAGTTTTCAAGTGCCATTTTGATGACTCGACCTTGAAGGCACATCCAGTACCCTCTCCCCATGTCCCGGCCAAACATCGTTGTCTTGGATGGGTTCACCCTCAATCCCGGTGATCTCTCGTGGGATGCCATCGCCGCACAGGGTAGCTTTGCCGTCCATGACCGCACACCGCCGGGGCAGGTGGTTGAACGCGCCACCCACGCCGAGATTGTTTTTACCAACAAGGCATTGCTCCCTGCCGAGGCCATTAGTGCCCTTCCCACGTTGAAATATATTGGCGTTCTGGCCACCGGCTACAACGTGGTCGACATCGCCGCAGCCCGGCAGCGGGGCATCCCGGTCACCAACATCCCCGGATACGGCACCCAAGCGGTTGCCCAAATGACCCTAGCCTTGATGCTCGAGTTGGCATCCCAGACGGCCCTCCATTCCGAAAGCGTTAAGGCTGGCGATTGGGCGAAGTGCCCGGATTTTTGTTACTGGAAAAAGCCACTTGTGGCACTTGACGGCTTGACTCTGGGATTGGTGGGTTTCGGTGCCATTGGTCAGGCCGTGGCTCGGCTTGCACAGGCGTTTGGGATGAAAATCTTGGTTCATACCCGCACTCCCCGGAAGATTGCTGGCGCCCGGTTTGTCGAACGGAACGCGCTCTTTCGTGAAGCCGACATTATCAGCCTTCACTGTCCACTGACTGATGAGAACAGGGAATTCGTGAACGCGCCGCTGCTTGCGTCCATGAAGCCAACGGCCTTCCTCATCAACACCGCCCGTGGTCCATTGGTCGACGAAGCAGCACTGGTCGCCGCCCTAGATTCCGGCCAGATCGCCGGCGCGGCTACGGATGTGTTGTCCACGGAGCCGCCTTGTGCGGACAACTCGTTGTTCGCAGCCAAGAACATAATTATTACTCCGCACATCGGTTGGGCCGCCCGGTCCGCCCGCGCCCGCCTTATGGAGATAGCTGCCGACAACCTAAGCGCATTCCTCGCGGGAACACCCAAAAATGTCATCAACTAAAATGAAAAACGCATCCCCAAAGGTCGACGCGTACATCGCCGGGGCCGCGCCGTTTGCGCAGCCGATCCTCAAGAAAATCCGAAAGCTGTTTCATCAAGCCTGTCCGGAAATCCAGGAGGAAATAAAGTGGAACGCTCCCGGCTTCATGCATGAGGGCATCGTGGCTGGCATGGTGGCCTTCAAGGCGCATGTGCGGTTTGGTTTTTGGCGTGCGAAGGAGATGGACGATCCGGATGGTCTGTTTCGCCACGATGGCGCGTCATTCATGAACGGTGAAAAACTCACCGATGTGAAGGACTTGGCGGCGGACAAGATCATGGTCAAATACATAAAGGCCGCCGTTGCCCTGAATGCCAGTGGTAAAAAGGCGCCCAAACCCGCCAAGCGCAAGGCTTTGGCTGTGCCGGATTATTTCAAGAAAGCCCTCGCCAAAAATGCGAAGGCCAAAAAAACGTTCGAGAATTTTTCTCTGAGTTGCCAACGTGAATACGTGGAATGGATCACCGAGGCCAAGCGCGAGGCCACCCGTGAAAAACGCATCACCACTGCCCTCGAGTGGATGGCCGAGGGGAAAGAGAAGAACTGGAAGTATCGGTAAAGTGGATTCACCACAGAAGCACAGAGAACACAGAGGTTATGGACTAGTTTCTCTCTGTGGACTCTGTGCCTCTGTGGTTAAAAGGACACGTACCGCCATCATCAACGCACCCACTCTCACCTCCATGTCAAAATCCGACGGTGCCTCGCAGGTATAACTGAGCCGCGTTTTATTCATTACCAGCCAGAAAGCCTCCGGCCACAGTTCGCGCACAGCGGGATCCAGCTCCGGCTTGATGAGGCCGTGGTCATTCTTGCGGCCGTCGATTTCTGGCGAGTGATCGATGGGGCACACGGCTTCGACGGACTCCTGCACGCGCTGGGGCTCAGTGGGTGTGCCGTCCATCTTCAGTTCGTAAAAGTAAAACCCTTTTGCCTCCCAATCCTCGTGAAGTTGGATGGTGAAATCAAGATTCGGCAGTGTCTCTAGCCAGGCCACATGCGTGGCAATCTCCGGCGTGCGCAGGTGTTTATAATCTCGATTGAGGTCCTTGCCGTCGGCGTTTTCGCGGGTGTTGTTGGGAAAGCCCGTGGGATTCAGGCAGGGACACAGCCAAAGCTCAGCGTTGGCTGGCCATTCATTTTCCCGAAGCAAACGCAACATCGCCAAGGGCGCGGCGGGCTCATCGCCATGAATGCCCGCCGAAAGATAAATTCTTCGGCAAACATCGGCGGGTGCGCGATGAAGCGTGAGAAGTCGCAGATCATTGCCCGTCTGCAACCAATGAACCGACCAGCCGTGCGCCTTGGCCCCGGTAAGGCAGTCGGTGAGAACGGAGTCGATGTCGATGCGGTCGCCGCGGTAACAGTGATCGTTGAGCCCGCGAGGGTTCATGGGAATGCTCAATCAACAATGCCCAAAATCCAATTGGTCATTGGAGCTTGGCCATCCATTGGACTTTGGACCTTGATCATTGGGCATTCACGGCGGCGACCGGTTCGCACTCGTTTTTCTCGCATTCACGCTCGCCACCGTCCTCCTCCCAGTCGGGATCCAATCCTAAATCTCGAAGCATCTGGAGATCCTTCTCGACCGGCTGATTTAGAGTCGTCAGGTAGTTGCCCACCATCAGCGCGCTGGCTCCGGCCTGAAAGACCATGCACTGCAGGTCACGCAGGTTCACCGTGCGGCCGCCGGCAACCATGATTTCTTTCTTCGGCAGAATAAATCGGAAACAGGCGATGGCCTTTAAAATCTCCAGCGGAGGCAGCGGCTCCTGATTTTCCAGTGGCGTGCCCTCGATGGGGTTCAGGATGTTGACCGGTACCACGCTGGCATCCACCTCCCGTAGCGCAAACGCCAGTTCGCATCGGTCCTCCCGTGTCTCACCCATGCCGATGATGCCTCCGGAGCAAATCTTGATGCCGGCCTTCTTTAAAAAGCCGATGGTTCGCAGCCGGTCAGCATAAGAGTGCGTCGTGCAATGCTCGGGGAAAAACCGTTCCGAGCTTTCCAGGTTGTGCCCATAACATTCCAGCCCCGCCTCCTTCAGCCGGTCCGCCACAGCTTGGCTCTCAATCAATCCCAGTGAGGCATCCGGCCGCGTCTTGCCCTGATCCTTCATTTCCCGGATGCGGTCGCAGACCTCATCCAACATAGGGCCTTCCTTCAAACCACGCCACGCTGCCACCAAACCCACGGCTGTCACCCCGTTCCGGTTGGCCTCCTTGCCCGCCTCCGCCACGGGCTCCGGATCCACGAATCCATACCGGGGGGATTCCGTCTGGTATGCCGCCGACTGCGCGCAAAAGGAGCAGTTCTCTGAGCAAGCTCCCGCTTTGGCATTGACGATTGAGCACAGGTGAATCTTGTTTCCCTTGAAATTTTCGCGAATCCGGTTGCCCCACGAAAGCAGCGTATGAATGTCTGCCGAGTTCTCCAGTTGAAACAGGAACAACGCCTCCTCGCGGTCAATTGCCTCCCCGGCAATCACCCGCCGCCCCAGCCTAGCGATTTGCTCGTCAACCTGCAGCCCGTTCATGGTTGACGAGCCTAAACCCGGCTCTAACAACCCGCAAGCGCGAGTTGTTGGCAGGGAATCAGGGATTCATAACACCCGTCCGATGCAGCCAGCCTTCCACCAGCTTGGGCCAGCCCGACACCGGGTCTCTGGACGGCCGGAGGCCGTAGCCGTGGCCGCCGTGCGGAAAGATGTGCAACGCCGAGGGCACGCCCACGCGGCGCAGGGCCAGCCACATTTGCACGCTGCTGTCGGCGGTTACGCGGTCGTCGCCGGCGTGGATGAAGATCGCCGGCGGAGTGTCCTTGTCCACCGGCACCTCGGGCACGAGCTTCGTTTTCGTTTCGTTGTCGACGAGATAGGCGGGATAGATCAGCACACCGAAATCTGGCCGGCAACTTTTGTCATCGGCGGCATCGATGCGGGGATAAGTGCGCTTCCGGTGGTTTGTCATCGTCGTGGCGGAGAGATGGCCGCCCGCGGAAAAGCCCAGGATGCCGATGCGCTTCGGGTCGATGCCCCATGCCTTTGCGTTGTGGCGCGTCAGGCCCAGCGCACGTTGGGCGTCCTGCAACGGTGCGTCGTGTTTGGCGCGGTCCCTGCGGCGCGGTACGCGGTACTTTAAAACAACCGCCGTCACCCCGATGCCGTTCAGCCACGTTGCCACTTCCGTGCCCTCCAGATCCCAGGCGAGAATCGAGTAGCCGCCGCCTGGGCA
>PBVU01000043.1:0-12994 GCA_002728775.1 Verrucomicrobiales bacterium
ATGACCGCTGCAGGCGTTGTCCCACACGCCGGGATGGTTATCCTTGGTTTGGGAGCGCAACTGCAAAAACGCGTGGCCGGCCTCATTAAACACCAGCACATGCGCCGCCCGATGGCGAAGGTTCTGCGCATGCACGATACTGCGCGGTTGTTGATCGATGATCTCGTCGTGTTCGTCTACAACATCGAACAATTCTTCATCCATCCTGCAACTCCTGGGTCAAGGTGACGAATTGTTCAAGGGTGACATTCTCCGCGCGGATTTTTGAGTCCAACCCAGCCGCGGTCATGGCCGCATCCAGCTTGTCTTCAGGCCAGCCGCCCTTGAGATTTTTGCGCATCATTTTGCGGCGCTGGCTGAAGGCGCGTTTGACAACGGTGGTGAAAGGCTTGTGGAGCGCCTCGGGATAAAGCGGTTCGGGGCGGCGGTCGAGCGTGAGGCAGGCGGAGTTCACGCGCGGTTCGGGAAAGAAACAGTGCGGCGAAATCTTGAACACATCTTTCACGATATAACGGCAACCGACGAGCAGCGTAAGTTTGCTATATTCGCGCGTGGCATGTTGGGCGGCGAGGCGTTGGCCGACTTCCCATTGCACGGTGATGACCAGCCGCTCCGGCCCGTGCGGCATGGCGGCCAGATCCACGAGCAACGGTGAGGCGACGTTGTACGGCAGATTGGATACGAGCTTCCATCCGCTCCAATCGACTTCCTGATTTTGAAAATATTTTAACGCATCGGCATGAATGAGCCGCAGCTTGTCATTATTCGCGAACCGCTCACGCAGGTGGGCGTGCAGGCGTTTGTCTTTCTCAATGGCGGTGAGCTGATCCACGGCGGGCAGCAGATGCTCGGTAAGCGCGCCAAGGCCGGGGCCGATCTCCAGCGCCTGATCGGCCGGTTGCAGGTCAGCGGCCTTGGCAATTCGGCGCAGCACATTCTGGTCGTGCAACAGATTCTGCCCGAGCGCCTTCGAGAGGCGCACGGATTCCTCATCGAGCGTGCTGCGCATTTCATTGCGGTTCATGACATCACCTTCTGCAGCGTCACCAAGGTGCGTTCGAGTTGTTTTTCCGTGATGGTGAGCGGCGGTGAAAAGGCGAGCACCTGCCCGTGTTCGCCAGCCGGCAGAAGGATGTAACCGCGCCGGAGCATTTCCTTTACCGCATTCAGAACACGCGGGCTTTCGCTTTCGTCAAACGCCAGTCCCGCCATCAGCCCGCGCCCGACATGCCGCGCGCCAGGGATGGCGATGCGTTGGCACATTTTTTCAAATTTTTTGCCGAGTCGGCGTGCCTGGGTGACGAGTTTATTTTCCTTCAACTCCTGGAGCTGGGCGAGCGCCATGGCACAGCCGACCGGGTGGCCCAGGAAAGTGCTGGTGTGGATAGCCTCGCCTTCGCTGGCCGGCCATGCGCGATCCATTACCGTGGCGCGGCCCACACAGGCGCTCAGCGGAAAGCCGTTGGTGAGTGCTTTGCCAAGGCAAATGAGGTCCGGAAAAAACTTGCCGGCATCCGCAGCGAACCATTCGCCGGTACGGCCGAAGCCGGTGTAAATTTCATCGAAGATCAAGAGCGCGTGATGTTCCTCGCACAGAGCTTTTAAGTCGCCGAGAAAACGTAATGGCGGCACCCGCAGGCCGGCCCGGCCCTGAATAGGCTCCACCAACACAGCGCCGATGGGATGTTTATTGAACAGTTTTTTGACATTCGCGACCGTTTCCCGACGGGCTTGGTCCGTCTCGGGGAATTGAGCGAAGTGACTGAATTTGCCGAGTTGTTTCTTGAACGGCTCATGAAACATTTTCCGGTGCGTCGTGCTCAAGGCGCCGTATCCCAGCCCGTGGTATGCACCATCAAAGGCGATCACACCCGGCTTGTTGGTGGCGAGATGGGCGGTTTTGAGTGCTGCTTCCACGGCTTCAAAGCCGGAGTTGCAGAAGATTGTTTTCGCGTGGCGCGGTGGCATCTCATGTGGCAGGCAGCGGTGATGCACATGTCGAAACTCGCGATTGGCCCAGCGTTCGTAGGTGAGCTTGGAGAGCGCCTGAGCCAGCTGGCCTTTGAGCGCGTGCGGATGCACATCGCTCATTGCGTGTGGCAACGTTTCAAGTTGCTGCTGAGCGGCTTTGGTAACCCGGGGATTGGCGTGGCCGGTGGCGGCAACGGCGAAGGCACCGGTAAGGTCGAGATACTTTTTGCCGTCCGTATCCCAAACATGTACGCCCTTGGCGCGTTCCCAAACAATCGGCCACGCGCCGTCCGCCGCCAGATGCGTGACATTGCGGCTTTCGTATTGCTGCAGCAGTTTGAGATGGGGGTTCATTTTTTACCACAGAGACACAGAGGGCACAGAGAGACCAATGAGAAATAATTCCTGTGCCCTCTGTGTCTCTGTGGTGAATGGTTTAAACACCGCGCTCCTCCGGCGGCCAAATGTGTTTGTGTTGTTGCAGTTGAAATCGCACGGGTAAGCGGTCGGTGGTGATGACTTCGGCGAGTTCGCGACGGGTAAGGGGCGTGTGGTCGGCGGGCACAGGCTTGAGCACGTCGCTGGCTTGATCACCCTCGAGCGGGTTAACCCACGAGAAGAGCACCTCACATTTGCCGAACAGTTGGCGGAGCTGTTCCTTGGCCCAAACGTAATCCTCACGCGTGCCGATAACGCACTTCACCTCGTCGGTGGGCCTGAGGTGGGCGATGTTTTCGGTATGGTTACGATCGCACTCGCCGCTGCTGGGGCATTTGAGATCGACGATCCGATGGACTCGCGCGTCCACGGTGCTGATGTCATGCGCGCCGCTGGTTTCCAGAAGTACGGTGAACCCGCGATCGCACAGGGCGGCGAGTAGAGCGGGGGTTGCTTTTTGCAGCAACGGCTCGCCGCCGGTTAACTCCACCAGCGGCGGCTCAGGATAGCCTTCAGCCAGCGCATCCACCTGATTGAGAATCGCCTCAATGGAAATGGCTTTGCCGCCGGTAAAAGCGTAAGCCGTATCGCAATACGAGCAGCGCAGATCACAACCGGTCAAGCGCACGAACACACAGGGCAGCCCGGCAAAGGTGCTTTCCCCCTGCAGGCTGAGATAGATTTCATGGACGCGCAACGTGCCGCTCACAGGGGAGGTATAGGGCGATTTCTTCGTGTCGGCGAGTCCGATGACATAGCCAAGACTGGCAGAGTTGCCCCGGTTGGCACATACTGCGACGGTGAAGCTGTCGGTGAAAAGCGACTATGCGGTTCGGGCCATTTTGGAATTGGCCACGCGGGCCGAGGGGGGGCGGGCGCACCGGGTAGAGGATTTGGCGACAGCGGTTGGCACTTCGGCTAATTATTTGGTTCAGATTCTCTTGAATTTGAAGGGGGCTGGGTTGGTGCAAAGTGTTCGGGGTAAGCAGGGTGGTTATCGGTTGTCGAAGGCGCCCGATGAGATTTCGCTTGGGGCGGTTTTGCGGGCGGTGGAGGGAGAGGTTTTCGACGCCCCGGCGTTGTCGGACGCAAATTGTCCGCCCGCACTACGAGAGGCGTGGGGGCAATTGCGCGACGGGGCCAACGCGGCGGCCGATACGATCCACTTCGGCCGCCTTGCCGAGGTCCATGCCCGTGGGCAGGAGATGTATCACATTTGACAGGGCCTCAGTCGATGCTCGTGGTTTTGCCGGAGACGGGCTTATTCATCCCTTGATCCGTGGGGTTCTTTTTACATTTCCGCACATGAAACCGGACGTTTGAAATGGGAAAGGATTTTTTGCAGTAAGGGCATTGTTCCTCTCCGCCGCTACAGCCGACCCAAACTCCCCCGGTCAGTGGTGCCATGATTCCAGCGATCAGCATGCCTGCTAACAGTTGCTTCTTCATAATCTACCTCCGCCGAAAATATACCACAGTCCGGGGGAGGAGAACAGGGGGAATTGTTAATTGCCGGACTTGGGCTGGATGAGCGGTGAGCCGCCTCCAGCTGGCTTGTTGCGCAAGGTGGCGGTCTTGTCGAGGTGGCCGTGGATTTCCTTGGCATCAGCTGTGGGCAGCTTACATTCCTGCCCGGAACAGATGAACACCACGGGGCTCTCCTTGCCCGGCTTGAGAGTCCGGGCGAATTCCTCAACCGCTCCTGCAGTCCCAAGTACCACCTTGTTGGGTTGGTAAATGCGATGCACAGTGCCGGCCAATTGTGCTGTCTGGGCATTGTCCTTCGGTCCCGCCACCACGGCGCGCCATGGCTTGTGTCGCCAGAAATCCATCGCTGCCAGCATGTAGGGCAGGGAGTAGGGTTTCTCCTTCAACGTGCCGGCGTAAAAGCGCAGTGTTTTCTCGGCGGCCTTGGTGAAATCTTCGCGGCCGGTGATGGCGCCCAGCTTGAGCAGCGCCAACGTGGCCACGGAGGCTGCGGCTGGCTCTGCGCCATCGCGTTCCTCCTTGAGCCGGAGCAGCAGGTCATCCGAGCCTTCGTCGGTCCAAAAGCCGCCGGTCTTTTCATCGTAAAAACGTTTCAGCAAACTCTCGGCCAAGTCGATGGCAAACTGGAGATGAGCGGGATTGAGGGACGATTCGTATAACTCCACCACGCCGCCCAGTTGAAACCCATAGGCGTGCAACAACTGCACGGAGTCCCGTTCGCCTTCGCGCCAGCGATGGTATAGAGTCTTAGTCTTGGCGTCCCACAGTTTGGCTTGAATGAACGCGAGGTTGCTCTCTGCCGCCTTTAAATAATCCTCCTTGCCTAGCACGGAATGGGCACGGGCCATGGCCCCAAGCATCAGGCCGTTCCAACTGGAGAGCACCTTGTCATCCAGATGAGGACGAACACGCTTGTCGCGGTCCTTGTTCATCTTGGCCTTGGCACTGGCCAGCAGCTTTTCCTCGTTCTGGGATAGTTTGGGGTCAACGATGCTTAAAACATTCTGGTTCTTCAGCGGCTCGGGGTGGCTGTGATCTTCAAAATTGCCTTTCGCGGTGATTCCGTAGCGGCGGATGACTAGGGCGGCCTCCTCGGCGGTCAGCAGTTTTTCCAGTTGTTCCTTGGTCCAGCAGTAGAATTTGCCCTCATGACCCTCACTGTCGGCATCCTCGGCGGAGTACCAGCCGCCATCCTTGTGGGTCATGTCGCGGAGCACGTAGCGGATTGTGTCCGCGGCCACGTCGGCGTACTTGGGTTTGCCGCTCACCAGATAGGCGTCGAGATAGAGATGGATGAGTTGGGCGTTGTCATAGAGCATTTTCTCGAAGTGTGGCACGAGCCATTCGCGGTCGACCGAGTAGCGCGCGAAACCGCCGCCGAGATGGTCGCGGATGCCGCCATCGGCCATCTCGTCGCAGGTCTTCAGGACCATGTCGATGGCCTCACGGTCGTTGTTTTCCACGCCGTAACGCAGCAGCAGCGCCGGTTCGGAAGGCTGGGGAAACTTCGGGGCCCAACGGCCGGGTTGTCCAAAGCCACCAAACTTTGGATCAAAAGTGCGTTTCACCACGGATGCGGCGGCGTCAAGATAGTCCGCCTTCAACTCGGGATCTTCCGGCGCTTCCATCTTGAGGTGTTCCCGAACGACCTTGGTTATCCGGTCGGCATCTTCGCGGAGACGCTTCTCTGTCGCCTCGTCGGCCCAAAGGTGGGCCACTCGTTGCGACAACTGCATGAACTGCGGCTTGGGAAAATATGTGCCGGCAAAGAAGGGCTTCTTGTCCGGCGTCATGAAAACCGACATTGGCCAGCCGCCGTTGCCCTGCGAGATGGCTACAGTGAAGGCCATGTAAATGCGGTCCACATCGGGCCGTTCCTCGCGGTCAAGTTTCACGCAGATGAAGTGCTTGTTTAAAATCTTGCCCACATCCTCATCCTCAAAGGATTCGCGCTCCATCACGTGGCACCAATGGCAGGTGGAGTAGCCGATGGACAGGAAGACCGGCTTGTTCTCCTTTTTTGCCTTGGCGAACGCCTCTTTGCCCCACGGATACCAGTCCACGGGATTGTGCTTGTGCTGCTGGAGATAGGGCGATTTTTCCTTTGCGAGCCGATTGGTAAACTTGGGCTTGTCCACGGGAGACTTCTTTTCCTTGGCTGGCAACAAGTTGTAGCCGATCCACACCATGGAAAAGGCGGCCACACATGCGATTTTGCGCAGGGAAATCATGCCGCAGGCTAGCCCGAAGAGAAGCCTTTTTCAAGGCGCAACTGGGCGGGGCTCGGCTGCGAAGAAAGTACGCTTGCCTTCGGCGTGGGTGGGCGGCAACTTGCGGGCGTGGCGTCTTCGACTCTCATTACCGGCATCACGGGGCAGGACGGCTCCTATCTCGCCGAGTTCCTCCTCAGCAAGGGCTATCAGGTCCATGGCTTGGTGCGTCGGGCATCGACCGACAATTTACAGCGCATTCGTCATTTGCTGGAACATGAAAGGCTGACCCTTCATCACGGGGACTTGACCGATGGCGGCGGGCTCACTCGTCTGGTGGCGGCCCTGAAGCCGGCCGAGGTTTATAATCTTGCCGCGCAAAGCCACGTGAAAATCAGTTTTGACACGCCGGACTACACGACTGATGTCACTGCCGTGGGCGCCGTGCGGTTGCTGGAAGCCATTCGTTCGGCGGGCATTGAAACTCGTTATTATCAGGCCTCGTCCAGCGAGATGTTTGGTCAAGTGCGAGAGACACCGCAGACGGAGGTGACGCCATTTCATCCCCGCAGCCCCTATGCCTGTGCCAAGTTGTTTGCTCACTGGATTACGATAAACTTTCGCGAAGCCTATGGTTTGCACGGGTGCAGCGGGATTCTGTTCAACCACGAATCACCCCGGCGCGGTGAATCTTTTGTGACTCGCAAAGTTTCGCTGGCCGTTGCCCGCATCAAGTTGGGTCTTCAGGACAAGCTGGCTTTGGGCAATATGGAGGCCAAGCGCGACTGGGGTTATGCCAAGGAGTATGTGGAAGCCATGTGGCTGATGCTGCAGCGGGATGAACCCGGCGATTATGTCATCGCCACGGGCGAAACCCACACCGTGCGCGAGCTGGTTGAGGTGGCATTTGACCATGTGGGGCTCGATTGGGAAAAATACACCGAAGTCGATTCCGCCTACTATCGGCCGGCCGAGGTCGACCTGTTGTTGGGCAATCCGGAAAAGGCGCGCCGGGATCTGGGATGGGAGGCAAAGACGAAGTTTGCTGATCTGGTGCGGTTGATGGTTGATGAGGATTTAAAGGCGCTCCAAGGCTGATATGACGCGGGCATTCATCACGGGGATCACCGGACAGGACGGCTCCTATCTGGCGGAACTGTTGTTGGGTCAAGGCTATGAAGTGCATGGACTGGTCCGTTCCGGGACAAAGATTGAGCAAACTCCTTTGGCACCCCACACGGATGTTCTTGGCTTGCACGTTGGAGATTTGGTGGACGGGCCATCCTTGGCGCGGGCGGTTGCCGCCGTGGCGCCTGACGAAATATATCACTTGGGCGGGCAAACCCACGTGGGGGGCAGCTTCGAGGCTGTGGAGGAAACATTGGTTGTCAACGGGTTGGCCACGGTGAGATTGCTGGAGGCTGTACGAGCTGGTTGCCCCAAGGCGCGTTTTTTTAATGCTGCCTCCAGCGAGGTGTTTGGATGCCCCTCCTCCAGTCCTCAGGACGAAGTAATTCCCTTTGCCCCAGTGACTCCTTACGGTTGCGCCAAGGCATTGGGTGCGCAGATGGTTCGCCAATACCGGGAAACTCATGGTCTCTATGCCGTCAACGGCATCCTGTACAACCATGAGTCGCCTCGCAGACTGGAGAGCTTTGTCACTCAAAAGATTTGCCGTGCGGCTGCGGCCATCAAGCTGGGCGGCCAGAAAGAATTGAGACTGGGAGATCTTGCCGCGGAGCGGGATTGGTCGGACGCGCGGGATGTTGTGCGCGGGGTGTGTCTGGCGCTGCGGGAACCCAAGCCGGCGGACTATGTTTTTGCCAGCGGCGAAACGCACTCGGTGCAGGAAGTGGTGGAGATTGCGTTTGAAACGGTGGATGTCGACTGGCGAGATTACGTCAAGCGCGACCAATCCCTCCTGCGCCCCGCTGAGCCAAACCGTTTGGTGGGCGATGCCTCCCGCGCGCGGGAGAAACTGGGCTGGGATCCGGAAACGGATTTTCGTACCCTGATAATCTCCATGACACACGCGGCCCTGCTTGATTTGCGGGATGAATGAGAATTTGCCGCGTGATTTATCGGCAAAAAGTAAAGCAGCCGGCTGGGGAACCGGCTGCTTTGGGGAACCAAGCTGGCTTGCGGGGATCAGGGGACCAGCTTGGCTAAAAACTTCTCACTCGCGTGGAGCGGGGAAAATAGGGAATTCCACGGCCGGGTCAACATGTTTTTTGGCGTTGCCGCCACCTGTCTCGCCGGTATGATGCGCCGCGAATCAAAAACACACATGAAAAAGACCTTTTTCCTTTTCCTGAGTACTCTCGTTCTTTCCCTCATTGCCGCCGGGCTCGGTGGCGAAACGGATCCTGCCAAGGCGGGGCCGGAATATCAGGTCCAAGGCGAATATGCCGGCAAGGGCATTGGCGTGCAGGTGATTGCGCTTGGGGACGGCAATTACCGCGCGGTTATCCACAAGGGCGGATTGCCCGGGGACGGCTGGGATAAGTCCGCCAAGGTGGAAATCAACGGCAAAGCCAGCGCGGCTGGCGCAGCCTTTGCCGAGGCCAAGGGTTGGAAGGGTGCCATCGCGGGCAAGATTTTTGAAATCTCCAGCCCGGATGGCGCGAATCGGCTAGAGAAGGTGATGCGCAAGAGTTCTTCGCTGGGCATGAAGCCGCCCAAGGGTGCGGTGGTGTTGTTTGATGGATCGAGCGCGAAAAACTTCAAGCCCGGCAAGATGACCGAGGACGGCCTGTTGATGCAGGGCGCGAACAGCATCCAGCGGTTTGGGGATCATCGTCTGCACATTGAGTTTCGCCTGCCCTTCAAGCCAAAGGCGCGCGGCCAAGGCCGGGGCAACAGCGGCTGCTACCTGCAGGCACGGTATGAGGTGCAGATGCTGGATTCCTTTGGGCTCACCGGCCACCACAACGAATGAGGCGGCATCTACAGCATCAAGCCGCCCGATCTGAACATGTGCTACCCACCGCTCTCATGGCAGACCTACGATGTGGAATTCACGGCCGCGAAATTCAAGGATGGCAAGAAGGTGGAAGATGCGCGCATCACGGTGTTTCACAACGGCGTGAAAATCCACAACAACGTCAAGCTGCCCAAGCGCACCACCGCCAGTCCGTTGCCCGAAGGCCCTGAGCCGGGGTTCTTGCACCTGCAAAATCACGGCAACCCCGTCCGCTATCGCAACATCTGGGTGGTGGAAAAGAAGTAGGGACCACCAAGTTTTTCCCGCCGCGCGGATGGAAACATCCGCGCTTTTTTTGAGCCTATTTTGACAACGCCACAATGTAGCCCTGCAGTCGGTCGGCTTCGCCTTTTTGGTTTTCGTGCTGGTAGATTTGGTGAAGGTTGCTGCACATGCGCAGCAGGATGCGGCGGGGGCTGGCGGGGATTAAAAAAGCCTCGTGAAATTCGTAGCCGGCCTGCTTGAGGTATCTCATGCAGTCGGTCTTGGTAAGAATGCGGCCCTCATTGAAGGCGTCGATATAAATTTCCTTGCGCGGGTTCTGGAAGCGGCAGAGGAAATGGCCTGGCAGTCCGATGCCGGTGATGGGGAGTTGCAGGCGGCGGCAGACAGCGAGGTAGACCATGCACATGCTGATGGGGTTGCCGGTGCGGTTGTCGACGACGCGGTTGAGATAACTGTTGTCAGGGTCGTAGTAGTTTTCCTCATTGCCAACGTAGCCTTGTTCCTTGAACAGGTAGGCGTTGACGCCGGCGATAAGGCCTTCGGGCTCGGCGCCAAAGTCGAGGCGATCGCAGAGGTCGCGGGCGTAGTCGTCGAAGAGCGCGCGGTAGGCGCTGATGTTGATCTCGGGGTGCCGGGTGCGAGAGAGGAGCCAGCAGCCCTCCTCAAGATCTAAGTCCTCTCCGTGGCGGAGGCAGAAGGCGCTGAAGTCATGGTCGGCGTTCTGGCGGTCAAAATGGCTAACGATCGCCTTGGCGTGGCGGCGGCGGATGGGATCCTCGTCGAGGGCGTGGCCGGCGAGCCATTCGCGGACCGTGGGGCCGTGGGAGATGATTTCGCGGCGGATGGCGCGATAGACGGTGTGGTCGTCGTCGGCGAGCAATTCCAGCAGGGCGGCCTTGCGGCTGGGGGAGAGTTCAGCCGTCGCGGAAGCCGTTGCCGGGCTTTTGGCGGGGTCCATCGCGGGAGAATTGTGGCACTCTGCCACGGGTTTGGCAACGGGGGATTTTCGTTAGGTGGGCTTTTTTGGCTGCTTCTGATTCTGGTTGACATGTTGATGCAGAAAATTGGGCCTTCCCAAAAAAGGGATTGTCCGATTGACTTCCCTGTGTACACTCCCCGGCCCGTTTGGAACCCATGAGTTATCCGAAGGTTGAACAGTCTTTGTACGACGCGCGGTTTGAGCATGACAACTGTGGCGTTGGTTTCGTGGCCAACAGCAATGGCGCGGCTGAGCGTCGCGTGCTGGACTTGGCCTTGGAAGGGCTTTGCAATCTGGCCCACCGCGGTGCCCTCGATGCAGACGCCAAGACGGGCGATGGCGCGGGGGTTTTGATCCAATTGCCACGAAAGTTTTTTGCCACTGAGGTGGAGAAAATAGGTGGAAAGCTGTCAGACGAGGCGGACGTGGCAGTCGGGTTTGTGTTCCTGCCGACCGATGAGTACAAGGCACACACGTGCCGGCACCTCGTGGAGGAGGCACTGGAACAGTTTGGCATCCACAAGTTCGGCTGGCGGGCGGTGCCGCAGAATCCCTCGTGCCTCGGCGACAAGGCGCGCAACACGATGCCGGGCATCGAGCAGGTGCTGCTGGGGCGCGCGGCGGACTGGAGCTCGGAGGAGTATGAGCGGCGGCTGTACCTAGCGCGCAAAGCGGCGGAGAAAAAGGCGGTGGCGCAGGGCATCGCGGAGTTTTACATGCCCTCGTTTTCCTCGCGCACGATCATTTACAAGGGGCTGTTTAACGCGCCGCAACTGGAAAAGTTTTACACGGATCTGCAGTCGCCGCTATTCGAGACGACGCTGTGCGTCTTCCATCAACGCTACTCGACGAACACGTTTCCAAATTGGCAGTTGGCGCAACCGTTTCGGATGGTGGCACATAACGGCGAGATCAATACACTGATCGGCAACAAGAACTGGACGCGCGCGCGCGAGTTGGAGCTGAAGAGCGATTTATGGGGCGGCAACATCAAGCACCTGATGCCGGTGTTGCAATCCGATGTCTCCGACAGTGCCTGTCTGGATAACGCGCTGGAATTGCTGGAGCTTTCAGGGCGCGACAACATCCATACGGCGATGATGCTGGCCCCCGAGGCGTGGGAGAAGAAGAAGGATCTTCCACGCGAGTTGGAGGGTTTTTATAAATACCATGCATGCCTGAACGAGCCTTGGGATGGACCGGCGGCAATCGTTTTCTCAAACGGCACCATGGTTGGCGCAACCTTGGACCGCAATGGTCTTCGGCCAGCGAGGTTCGAGGTTTATGAAGATGGCCTCGTCGTGATGGGAAGTGAGATTGGGCTCGTGGACCTGCCGGAAAGCCAGGTGGTGCGCAAGGGGCGGCTGGGGCCGGGCAAGCTGATCGCCATCGACACGGCGGAGAAGAAGTTTTACGACGACGACGACTGCAAGGCGCACGTGGCGGGGCTGCAGCCGTACGCGGACTGGTGCGACGCGCAGCTTTTCTCGCTGGCGGAAAACGCGAAGCCCTTCGGCGAGAGCTACGATCCGGTGAACATCCTGGACCTCACGCTGCGGCAGATCACCTGCGGCTGGGAGACGGAGCAGATCACGGAGATCCTCGAGCCGATGGTGATGAACGGCGCGGAGCCGGTGGGCTCGATGGGCGACGACACGCCGCTGGCCGCGATGTCTTCCCGGCCCAAGCTGCTGCACTACTATTTTAAACAGCTCTTCGCGCAGGTGACCAACCCGCCGATCGACAGCATCCGCGAGCGCATCGTGATGGCGCTCAACGTCTACATGGGCGCCAAGCGCAGTTGGCTGGAGGAGACCGAGGCGCACGCCAAGCAGATCTTGCTGGAGAGCCCGTTCCTGTTCGAGTACGAGCTGGAGGCGCTGCGCAACATCGACGACCCCGCGTTCGCCAGCGAGACGGTTTCCTGCCATTTCAACAAGGCCGACGGCCCGGCGGGGCTGGACGCGGCGTTGAGGGCCCTCTGCGAACAGGCGGCGGATGCGGTGCGCGGCGGCAAGTCGATCCTCGTTTTAACCGACCGCGAGGTGGACGCGGACCGCGTGCCCATCCCCATGCTGCTGGCGGTGGGCGAGGTGCATCATCACCTCATCCGCGAGGGCCTGCGCATGAAGGCAGACATGGTGTGCGAGAGCGGCGAGGCGCACGACGTGCACCAGTTCGCGACGCTCATCGGCTTTGGCGCGTCGGCGGTGTGCCCGTACGTGGCCATCGACAGCATCCGCGAGAATGTCGAATCGGGCGACTTTGACATCCAGCTGGACAAGGGCCTTTCGAACTTTCGCAAGGCGATCCAAAACGGCATTTTAAAGATCATGTCCAAGATGGGCATCAGCACGTTGGCGAGTTATCGCGGCGCGCAGATCTTCGAGGCGGTGGGCCTGTCGCGCGCGGTGGTGGACCGCTGTTTCTTCGGCACCACCACGCAGATTGAGGGCGTGACGCTGGAACAGATTGCCGAGGACGCGCTGCGCCGGCACGCGAACGCCTACGATGATCCCGACGTGGCGGAGCTGGAGGAGGGCGGCGCTTTCAAGCCGCTGTCCGGCGGCCGCGGCGAGTTCCACAGTTTCAACAAGCCGGTGGTGTCGTCGATGCACAAGTTCCTGCGCAAGCCGGAGGAGCCGGACCTGTTTCGCAACTACACCGCCAAGGTGGAGGACCGCGTGCCGTGTTCGCCGC
>PBVU01000098.1:0-6964 GCA_002728775.1 Verrucomicrobiales bacterium
GCACACCGGTCATCATGTTGTGCGTGCCGCGCTCGTGGGCCGCCTCGCTGTGGGTCAGCGAACGGATCACGGTGAGCTTGTCGGCAATCGCGGCGCTCTTGGTGAGGTACTGCGAGAAACGCTCGCCGCGAATCTTGGTCTCCACCGAGCCGAGCGGTCCGCGGTATTCCTGCGGCGCGAGGTACTTCGGATCCCACGTCTCTTGGTGAGCCGAGCCGCCGGGCAGATAAATTTGAATGATGTTCTTGGCCTTGCCGGGCTTGGACTGCTTGGCCACATCCTTCCAATCCTCGCCAGCCGCTTGCGCTTCGCTGGTCAGCAAATCACCGAGGGTCAGGCCCAGTCCCATGCCGCCTAGGGCGCCAGTGAACATGAAGTCACGCCGGTTCGGGTTCCAGGAATGATCCTGCCCGCCGCAATATTGATAGCCACTTTTCTTGCTCATAAATTCCTTTGGTCTATGCCGACAATCCGGCACCGTCTTCGACCCGCGATTTTCCAGAGCTATTCAGCAAAAAGCAAACTTTTCCGGAAAAAAATGGCTGCCTTCTGGATCACCCTTGTGCCATCCTGTCAACAACTTGTTTGGCCGTTCACGCATGAAAAAAATCACCCTCATTCTGCTCACCGCATTCTCCGCTTGGGGCGAGGATTTGCTGCCCAAGTTTAGCTTTGCTGATCAACTCATCGCACCCGTCCGTGTTCACCTGCTGGACACCCCCGGCGAGCTCAACCTCAGCACCACCCTCACCGAGAAGGACATCCATCGGGTTCTCGGCAAGGTGAACAAAATTTGGGCTCAGGCCGGCATCCATTTTGCGCTGGAAAGCATCATTCGCGAACCCGCCGCCGAGCCCGCTGTCTACAGACAAAATATCCGCAACCGCAACCTCAAGTGGATGCTGGCGCTGCGCCCCGAGAAAACTCTAAGCAAGGATTGCTTCCACATTTACTTCATCAAACGCTTTCTAGCGAACGGGGTCTATCTCTCCGCTGACGGAATGTTCGTGAAAGACCTCGCCCGGCTACGCCCTGTCAAAGGCGGCTTGGACGAGCCCATCCCACGCGTAACCGCCCATGAGTTGGGCCACGCCCTCAACCTGCGCCACCGGCAGCACGTCATCAACCTACTCCAGAGTGGCACCTCCGGCTGGCGTCTAAACGCCTACGAGACCGCCGTCGCCCGCGAGGCCGCGGAGAAACACGATTGGATCCAATCCGCCGACGCCCTGCTCAAGGCCGCCGACGCCCTCTTTGACAAGGGCGAAAAGAAACAGGCCGCCAAGCTCTACACCCACCTCGCCACCCTCCCCCTTGACACCCCCGAGACCCGCCGCGCGCGTCAGCGGCAGTCGCGCCCGTAGCACAGGGGTTGGGTTGTTGCGATGGGCTCCGCAGTTACGAAGATGCGATGCGGAGTTCCGATGATGAGCGTCGCGGTTACGTGGATGGGGTGCCGAGTAACGATGATAGCGATCTTCGTTACGGAGACGGGCGGCGAAGTTACGAAGACGCAGTGCGCAGTTACGAAGATGCGCATCGCAGTTACGCGGATGGCCGGCGGAGTAACCAAGATGGGCAGCGAAGAAACGTATCTTTTGGGTTTTCCAAGGAAAACCGAATGAAATAGTTTGCGTGTGACACGCATGAAAACAGGCTCGGCGGCCCGCTAAAAAAACACTTCACATTTGGGCAGGGCTTGCTCGAGCATGATGATTTCCTCGCGGTGAAGAGGGTTGCCGTAGAGCCAGAGTTGCTTGAGGGCCTTGAGATCGCAAAGGGGGGCGGGGTCGTGAATGCGGTTTTTCTCGAGAAACAGGTAGCGCAGGCCGGCCAGTTCCGCGAGAGGGGCCACGTCGGTAATCTCGTTACGGGAGAGAGAGAGCATTTTCAGGCCGGGAAATTTCTTCAGCTCCATCACCACGGGCTGCAAATCCTTCACGCCGGCGGCCTCGTGCTTGAGCATCTCAACCCTTGAAAAATCCAGATCGCCCTCGGGCTGCCGCAGGGCTTCACGCACGGCGCGATCCACCCAGTCCACGGGCGCGCCCTCGGCCATCTTCGCCATCAAGGCAACCTCTGGCGGCGCGCCGCAATGCGGGCACATCACTGCGCTGGTGCTAATCGGCTTCCCGCATTCCGCGCACTCGGTCATGGCCATTGCCAAACCCTGCCCCAGCCACCCCATTGACACAAGCCCGGTGCTCCCTACAATCCGGCTATGCGTATTCTATTTGTTTTGATTGGCTTGTGCATCGCTTCAATTTCCCAAGCTGAAAATCGTCCACCCAATGTCATCGTCGTTTTCATGGACGACATGGGCTATGCGGACATCGGCCCCTTCGGCGCCAAGGCCTATCCCACGCCAAACTTCGACCGCATGGCGAGGGAGGGGCGCAAGTTCACGGATTTTTACGTGACGCAGGCGGTGTGTAGCGCGTCGCGCGCGGGGCTGTTGACCGGCTGTTACAACGTGCGCGTGGGCATTCTGGGCGCGCTGGGACCTAGGAGTACACACGGTCTGCATGCCGATGAGGTGACTTTGGCGGAGCTTTGCAAGCAGAAGGGCTACGCCACGGCGTGCTATGGCAAGTGGCACCTCGGGCATCATAAGAAGTTTCTACCAAAGCAGCATGGGTTTGATGAGTACTTCGGGATTCCGTACTCCAACGACATGTGGCCGTATCACCCGGGCGTACGGCATCTACCCATGGCCGAGCGCCTGAAGCGCTGGCCGCACCTGCCGCTCATCGACGGCAACGCCATCATCAATCCCGCCCTCACCGGCAGAGATCAGGAGGACCTCACCACACAACTCACCGAGCGCACGGTTAACTTTATCGAGAAAAACAAGGGCCGCCCCTTCTTCGTGTACCTGCCGCATCCCATGGTGCATGTGCCGCTTTACGTCTCAGACAAGTTCAAGGGCAAGAGCAAGGCAGGCCTGTTTGGCGACGTGATGATGGAGGTGGATTGGAGCATGGGCCAGATCTTGGACACGCTGCGCAGACACAAGCTCGAAAAAAACACGCTCGTCATTTTCACCAGCGACAACGGTCCGTGGCTGAGCTACGGCGACCACGCCGGCAGCGCCGCTCCCCTGCATGAAGGCAAGGGCACGATGTTCGATGGCGGTTGCCGTGAAAGCACGCTGATGTGGTGGCCGGGCACTATACCCGCCGGCAGCGAATGCAATACGCCCGCGATGACGATCGACATCCTGCCCACTGTGGCCGAGTTAATTGGCGCGAAGCTGCCAAAGCACAAGATCGATGGAAAAAGCATTGTTAACCTCGTCAAGGGCACTGGCGAAAAGAGTCCGCATGAGGCATATTACTTTTACTATGGGAACCAGCTTCAGGCGATACGCATGGGTCAGTGGAAGCTGCATTTCCCACACGGCTACCGTACGATGGCCGGCCGACCGGGCGGCAAGGACGGCATTCCCACGCGGTACAGCCAGTCGAAAATCGGCTTGTCGTTGTTCGACCTGAGTAAAGACATCGGCGAAACGACCGATGTAAAAGAGAAGCACCCGGATGTAGTGGCCCACATCAGGAAACTGGGCGATGCCATCCGCGCGGACTTGGGCGACCAAGGCCGCCAAGGCAAGGGCCAGCGGGTGCCGGGGCGGCTTTAGCCGGAATGGAAAACCCTTGAGTTTCAACGATTTGCGCCAAAAACGGCCAAATAGAGAAGGTTTTTCCACAAAAAAAAGTGGACATGCCGGAGACGGACGCTACCTTCTCAGGCTTACCCAACGCAAGATGCAGACCACACGGCCCCAACGAAGACCAGCATGGATAACCCTGTTGGCGATTTTGGCCGTGGCTTGGCTGCCCGCGCGCGCGGAGCAAAACTCTCCCAAGGGCATTACCCACGCGTTTCTTGCCACCGGCCCCAAGACCTACATTGTCTCTCATCATGACACCGTCATTTGGCGCTACGAACGCCCCACACGCGATGGCTGGGTGCTGCCCAATGGTCATATTCTCCTGGTGCTGGCCAAGGACAAGAACTATGGCGGCGGCGTGATCATTGTTGATCGCAACAACCGCCGCGTTTTCGAGTACAAGGGCACCCAGTCTGAGGTGAACACCGCTCAGGCGCTGCCCAACGGCAACCTTCTGATCACTGAAGCCGGGGCCCGGCCGTGTTTAAAGGAAGTCAACGCCAAGGGCAAAGTTGAGGTTAACATCAGGCTCAAGTGCCAGACCGCCATTCACCACCTGCAAACCCGCATGGCGCGCAAGCTACCCAACGGCAACTATCTGGTGCCCCACATGCGCGAGTTGGAGATTTGCGAATACAACCCCAAGGGCAAAATCATCTGGCGCGCCAAGACCCCGCACATGCCCTTCACCGCCATCCGGCTGGAAAACGGCAACACGCTCGTCAGTTGCACCTTTGGACATTGCGCGGTGGAACTGGATTCCAAGGGCGAGGTCACCTGGCAAATTTCCAACAAAGACCTTCCTGGCAAGCCTCTCAACGACATTTGCGGCGCGCAACGACTACCGAATGGCAACACGGTTCTTTCCAGTTACCGTGCCAAGGGCAAGGCCCCGCAACTCATCGAGGTGACGCCTGACAAGAAAATTGTCTGGACCTATACCAACCCCCGCCGACCGGGCATTCATCACCTGCAGGTCTTAAATACCAACGGCAAGCGTCTCGCCGGCAAACCGTTGCGGTAATTTCCTTGTCCCCGGCGGGAGCTTTGGTTACTAACTCCCCCCAATGAAGGCCACATTTTTACCCTCCATGGCTGCGGCTTGCCTGCTTCTGGCGGCTGGCTGCGGTAATTCGAGTGATTCAAGCAACGGCGGCGGTTCTGGCAACGAAAATCAGTCCGGAAACAAGGGCAATGACAACCAGTCGTCAGGGTCTGGGCTTCTCCAAAAAGGCGATGCCAAACCCAAGATCGTGTTTGTGTCCAACGGCGTTGCGGACTTCTGGACCATCGCTGAGGCGGGCGTGAAACAGGCCGGGGAAGACTTGAATGCCGAGGTGGAGGTGTACATGCCCACCGAGGGCATCACCGACCAGAAACGGATCATTGAGGATCTGGTCTCCAAGGGCATCGACGGCTTGTCCGTCAGCCCCATCGACCCGGTGAACCAGACCGACCTGCTCAACAAGGCCGCCGAGAAGACCAAGCTGGTGACCAACGACTCCGATGCCCCCAAGGCCAACCGCCTGTGCTACATCGGCATGGACAACTACAAGGCCGGTCGCATGTGCGGACAGTTGGTGAAGGAGGCATTGCCGGATGGTGGCAAGGTGATGATCTTTGTCGGCCGTCTGGAGCAGGACAACGCCAAGGGCCGCCGTCAGGGCGTGATCGACGAGTTGCTCGACCGAGAGTTCAACCCGTCCAATTTCGACGAGCCCGGCAAGGTGATCACCGGCGACAAGTACATCATCCTAGGCACGTTGACGGACCAGTTCGACCGCGCGCGCGCCAAGGCCAACGCCGAGGACACGCTTTCCAAACACGAGGACATCGACGGCATGATCGGCCTGTTCGCCTACAACCCGCCGCTCATTCTCGAGGCGCTCAAGGGCAATGAAAAGGTGGGCAAGGTGAAGGTGATCGCCTTTGACGAAAACGACGCCACGCTGCAGGGCATCAAGGATGGCTCCGTGCATGGCACGGTGGTGCAGAACCCGTACATGTACGGGTACAAATCGGTGGAGGTGCTGTACAAGATCATCAAGGGCGAAAGCGGCGTGGTGCCGGAAGGCAAGTTCATCGACATCCCCGCCCGCCAAATCCGGAAGGACACGGTGGACGCATTCTGGCTCGACCTGAAGAAGAAGACCGGCAAGGACTGACCCGCGCATGACCCAGCCCGCCGAGCCGCCGCTGCTGGAAGTCCGGCAGGTGACCAAGCATTTCCCGGGCGTGCGCGCCCTGAGCCAGGTGGATCTCATCGTCCAACCGGGCGAGGTGCTGGCGGTCATTGGCGAGAACGGCGCGGGCAAGAGCACGCTCATGAAAATCCTCGCCGGCGTGCAGCCGCCGGATGACGGTGAGGTTTGCATCGAGGGCCAGCCGGTCACGCTCGACTCCGTGGAGTCCGCGCTTTCCCACGGCATCGCGCTCATCCACCAGGAGCTGAACCTCGCCGACAACCTCGACGTGGGCGCCAACATTTTCCTCGGCCGCGAGCCGCTGCGCATGGGGCTTATCGACAAGCCACGCATTCAGGCTGAGTCGCGCCAGTTCCTCGATTTGGTCGGGCTGCAGGTGAACCCGGCCACGCTCGTCAGCGACCTTACCATCGGCCGCCAGCAGATGGTGGAAATCGCCAAGGCACTCTCCATAAACGCGCGTATCCTCATCATGGATGAGCCCACCAGCAGCCTGTCCACGCGCGAGGCGGAAAACCTCTTTGCCGTCATCAAAGATCTCCGCCAGCGCGGCGTGAGCATTGTCTACATCTCCCACCGGCTCGGCGAAGTCATCGAGTTGGCCGACCGTGTCACCGTCCTGCGCGACGGCGAGAACGCCGGTGAACTCAGCCGCGGAGAGATCAACCGCGATGCCATGGTGCGCCTGATGGTCGGGCGCGATATCAGCCAGTTTTACCAGCACACCCCACACCCTCCGGGCGAGGTGGCACTGGAAGCCATCGAGCTGCGCACGCCGGCGCACCCCGAACATCCCGTCAGTTTTAAAGTACACGCCGGCGAGATTTTGGGCATTGCCGGCCTCGTTGGCGCGGGCCGCACGGAATTGCTGGAAACGCTCTTCGGCGTCACCCCCGCGATCGACGGCGAAATTCGTATAAACGGCAGTCCCGCCTCCGTTGGTGCCCCGCGCGAGGCCATCACCCGCGGCATTGCGCTGGCACCGGAAGACCGCAAGCAGCAGGGCCTCGTGCTGCCCATGTCCGTGCGCGAAAACATGAGCCTGCCCAGCCTGCGCCGCGACCAGCGGATGGGCTTTCTGGACCAC
>PBVU01000099.1:0-15604 GCA_002728775.1 Verrucomicrobiales bacterium
ACACCGAAGATTAACAAGAACAACAGCCGCGACCACTGGCCGCGCGCGAACTTCGCCTTCCTCGCCGGCGGCGGCATGAACCACGGCCAGATCATCGGCTCCACCGACAAGCACGGCAATGAGCCAGTCGATCGCCCGGTGAAATTTCAGGAAGTGTTCGCCACGCTGTACAATTGCCTCGGCATCAACACGGCCACCGCAACCGTCAAAGATCCCCAAGGCCGCCCTCACTACCTCGTCGACAGCGGCATCAAGCCGATCCACGAGTTGGTGGGTTAAGGGAAACCAATTTAAACAAGCGCGGGTTTTATCCCGCGCTTTTTTTGTGGCTACTTGATTCCCACGGCGATGGCCATGCAGCCCAGCATAAGGTTGTGCGTCTCCACCTCGCGGCAACCAAGCTGGCTCAGTGCAGCAGCCGTTCCTTTTTGGGCGGGATAGTCCTGAAGAGATTGATGGATGTAGGCATAAGCCGGAGCGTCATTGCAAAGCAGACGGCCGAAGACGGGCACGATCCATTTCAGGTAGCCTTGATACCAGAACCGCACGAGGGCATTGGACGGCTTGCCAAAATCGAGAATGCACAGGCGTCCACCGGGGCGGATGACCCGATACATTTCGCGAAGTCCACCCTCGAAGTCGGCCAGATTGCGCAGGCCATAGGCGATGGTGACGGCGTGGAAATGATCGGAGGGCAGGCCAGTTTCCAAAGCATCGCGCTGGAGGTACTCGACTTGGCCGGCAGTATTGGCGCGGGCGACTTTTAACATCTCGACACTGAAGTCAAGGGCGGTAACTTTTGCGCCTTGATGGGCCAAGGCACGGGCGATGTCACCGGTGCCGCAGCAAAGGTCAAGGGTGTGGTGGCCAGACTGGACTTGGGCGAGTTCAACCAAGCGTCTTTTCCAACGGTGATGCAGCCAGAAACTCTGCAAATTGTTGATACGATCGTAGCGGGAGGCGATGGTGTCGAAGAGGGCCTGCACCCGTTCCGCACGGGTTTCATCATCGGCAAAATAGCCCTCAGCCATCGGGACAACCGTAGCACGTAAAAGGGGCGCTGGGCGCGTCAAAATGATTTTTTTCAATAAAGGATAAACGAGGAGCGTCTGCAAAAAGGGTTTGCCAATTGTCGGGCAGCCCACTAAACCCCGCCAATCACGCATGGGAAAAACATTGGTCATCGCAGAGAAGCCGTCTGTGCAGACAGACTTGGCGCGCGTGCTGGGGAAGGAGCTGGGGAAGTTCCAGAAGAAGGGGAAGGATCGGAACAGTTATTTCGAGAATGACACAACGCTGATCTCCTCAGCAGTGGGCCACTTGGTGGAATTGAAAATGCCCGAGGGGCCGAACGGGCGCAAGCTACCTTGGGGCATCAAGTATCTACCGGCGATCCCGAACCGGTTTGAACTGCAGCCGATCGAGAAAAGCGAGTCGCGGCTAAATCTGCTGCTCAAGCTGATCAAGAGGCGCGAGGTGGAAATAATCGTGAACGCCTGCGACGCCGGGCGCGAGGGTGAATTGATCTTCCGTTACATCATGGCGCTGGCCGGAGTGGACAAGCCTCTGCGCCGGATGTGGATGCAGTCGATGACCGATGCCTCGATCGTACGGGCCTTCAAGCAACTGCGCGAGGACGCCTCCATGCAGCCCTTGGCGGACGCGGCCTTGTGCCGGTCGGAAAGCGATTGGCTGGTGGGACTGAACGGGTCGCGGGCATTGACGGCGTTCAATTCGCGGCATGGCGGCTTTAACATGACCACCGCCGGCCGGGTCCAGACGCCGACACTGGTGATCCTGGCCGAACGCGAACGGGCGATCCGAAACTTCAAGGAGCGTGATTATTGGGAGGTCCATGCGGAATTTGAGGTGGCCACCGGCACGTACGCGGGAAGGTGGTTCCGCGAGGA
The DNA here is from genome assembly GCA_002728775.1 of Verrucomicrobiales bacterium. Taxonomy (GTDB): domain Bacteria; phylum Verrucomicrobiota; class Verrucomicrobiia; order Limisphaerales; family UBA1100; genus UBA6614. Next base: position 1,911 of record PBVU01000099.1, read on the forward strand.
TTTCCAGAAACCCGACGACGACCATGCCCGCGCTGAAAGGCTCTGGACCGAGGCAGAGGCGGAGGCAATCGTGGCGCGTTGCACGGGACAGATGGGTGTGGTGGAGGAAAACAAGAAGCCCAGCAAACAAATCCCGACACAACTCTTCGACCTCACCACGCTGCAGCGCGAGGCGGGCAGCCGGTTTGGCTTCAGCGCGCGCAACACGCTGGGCATCGCGCAGGCGCTTTACGAGAGGCACAAGCTGCTGACATATCCGCGGACGGATTCAAAATGTTTGCCGGAGGATTATATCGGCACCGTGCGCGAGCATCTGCAGGCATTCGCCAGGGCCAACCCCAGCGCCACGCTGGCGCGCGAGGCCATCAACGGTGCAGCCAAGGTGCTGGCCCAAGATTGGCTGAAACCGAACAAGCGGATTTTCAACAACGCCAAGATCAGTGACCACTTTGCCATCATCCCAACCGGCAAGCTGCCCGGCGCAGGCCTGAAGGAGCAGGAACAGAAAATCTTCGACCTCGTCCTGCGGCGGCTGGTGGCCATCTTTTTCCCGCCGGCGGAATTCGAGAACACGCGACGCATCACGCGCGTGGGTGAGGATTCTTTTTTGACCACCGGCAAAATCCTCATGGTGCCCGGCTATTTGGAGGTCTACGGCCGCCAGCCCGGCGTAGCCGCGGCCAAGGATGAGCTTGTCCCCGCCGAGACGGGCGAAGCGGCAACAGTGGCAAACCTGGAAACCCGGGCCGAACAAACCAAGCCGCCCGCCCGTTACACGGAGGCGACGCTGCTCTCGGCCATGGAAACGGCCGGCAAACGGGTGGACGACGAGGAGTTGCGCGAGGCCATGAGCGAGCGAGGACTGGGAACACCTGCCACACGCGCGGCTATCATCGAGGGCCTCATTTCGCACAAGTACGTTTTTCGGAATGAACAGAAGAAAAGCGAACTGGTGGTCTCGAACAAGGGCTTGGCGCTGATTGATTTGCTGGAAGATATCGGTATCGAGGCGCTGACTTCGCCGGAACTGACTGGCGAATGGGAATACAAGCTCAAGCAAATGGAAGGAGGCGAACTCACCCGCGAAGCGTTCATGGGCGAGATCAAGTCGCTGACTGAAAACATTGTGCACGCCACCAAAGACAAGATGACCGAGCTGGCCAATCGTACCTACCCGGATCTTGAGGCGGTCTGCCCCAACTGTGACAGCACTGTGCTCCGGCAGACCGACGGCAACTACGAGTGCCGCGGCGATAACTGCAAGTTCAAGCTCAACAAGTACATCGCCAGCCACAAGCTTGTCCCGGAAGAGGCCAAGGCGCTGCTGGAGCAGGGGCGCATCGGACCATTCGAGGATTTTAAAAACCGTTTTGGCCAGCCGTTCGTGGCGGAGTTGAAAATGACCGAGGGCGCGCGGGGCGGATGGAAGCCGGAGTTTATTTTCGAGGGCGATGAGGAACGTGAGTCGGAAGCCAACAACCTTACGAACGACCAGTTGCTCTGCAACACCGAGCTACCGGACGGCTCGCCAGTGAAGGTATACCAGACCGACCACGCCTACCTCTGCCCCGACATGGCTCCCGACAAGCAAAAGGGGGGCACCCGCATTGCCAAGGAAATCTTAAAGAAGGAGATTCCCATGGAGGAAGCCATCCGCTTGTTCACGGAGGGCAAAACCGGGGTCATCCACGGATTCATTTCCAAGCGCGGCCGGCCGTTCAGCGCGTTCCTTCTTCTGGACAAGGCCACCGGCAAGCTGGCTTGGGAATTCCCGCCGCGCCCCGCCAAGAAAAAGGCCGCCAAAAAGAAATCCGCCAAGGCCAAGAAAACTGGCGACGGGGATTGATCCCGGGGTTCAACTTGTTCCCCAGCCGTGTTTCTGTTAGTCTAGATTTATGCCGGGGAGGGCGGATATTCGGGACGAATCGGTTGCGGCTTTTCTTGCGCACCTCGATGCTGAAGTCGGTGCCTCCCCCTACACCCAGCGTAACTACCGGCAGGCATTGGAGGAATTCGTACACTGGCACACGGATGAGCGGCAGTCCGTTCCCGACTGGCTGAAACTCGAGCGAACGGATTTCCGCGCCTACCTGCGCTTCCTGGGCCGCGGCAATCTCAGCCGATCCGCTATCCAGCTGCGTTTTTCCGCGCTGCGTTCCTTTTACAAATTTCTGGTTCGCCTCGGCAAACTCGCCGATTCCCCCATCAAGAACATCACCCTGCCTCGGAAAGAGAAACGGCTTCCCCAGTTTTTGACCATCGACCAGACCACCGCCCTGATCGAGGCCCCCCTACGCGAACTTGAGCAACTACGCAAAGCTGACGCCCAGTCCAATCCAACCCTGTTCCTGCGCGACGCCGCTATCCTGGAAGCCATCTATTCCTGCGGCCTGCGCGTCAGCGAACTCTGCGCCTTGAAGGCGCGGGACATCGATCTGGAACAGCGCATCGTCCGCGTCCTTGGCAAGGGCAAAAAGGAACGCCAACTCCCCATTGGCATCCCTGCCATACGTGCCATTGAACGCTACTGGAAATCGCTTGCCCATCCCCCCACAGGCGAACTGCCGGCCTTCCTGACTCACCCCAACAAACCCAAACCCATCTATCCCCGAATCGTCCAGCTTCGCCTGAAGCATTACCTCGCCGCCACCGGGCTGGACCCCTCGCTTACCCCCCACAAGCTGCGTCACAGCTATGCCACCCACCTGCTTAATGCCGGTGCCGACCTGCGCAGTGTCCAGGAACTTTTGGGCCACGAAAATCTCACCACCACCCAAGTCTATACCCATCTCACCACCGACCGCTTAAAGCAAGCCTACGACAGCGCCCACCCGCGCGCATAGTCCTCTTTTGGCTTTCGCCCGCCGCTCAATCGCCTATCCTTGCGCCGACCATGAAGGCGTTCCTCACCCTCCTTCCCGTGCTTGCCATCGGTGCCGCCGAGCCTAAACCTGATCCCAAGGAGCTCCCCCGCATCCCTCACACTCCCGCCAAAGATGCCCTCAAATCCTTCATCGTGAAGGAAGGCTTCGACCTGCAACTCGCCGCCGCCGAACCGCTCGTGGCCGATCCCGTGGCCATGTGCTTCGACGAGTTCGGGCGCCTGTTCGTGGTGGAAATGATCGGCTACTCCGAACGCCAACACGAAAAGCTTGGCCGCATCCGCCGCCTCGTGGACACCAACGGCGACGGCCGTTTCGACCAGTCCACCGTCTATGCCAAAGGCTTGGCATGGCCCACCGCCCTTTTCTGCTGGCGTGGCGGGCTTATCGTCGGCATCACCCCCGACCTGCTCTATTTTAAAGACACCAACAACAACGGCGTTGCCGATACACAAAAGAAACTTTTCACTGGATTCGGCCGCGAAAGACTGAACGTTCAGGGTATCTTCAACAGCCTCCGCTGGGGTCTGGACAACCGCATCCACGGCGCCACCGCCCACAACGGTGGCGAAATCTCATCCCGCAACAACAAAGGCAAACCCCTCAACCTCCGCGGCCGTGACTTTTCATTCAACCCACACACCCTCGATCTCCGCGCCGAAAGCAGCACCGCCCAGCACGGCATGAGCTTTGATGACCATGGTCGCAAGTTTGTCTGCAGCAACAGCAGCCACATCCAAGCCATCCTCTACCCCTCGCGCTACCTAGGCCTCAACCCTCATTTCGCGCTGCCCAGCCAGCGCGTGGGCATCGCGGCCGATGGCCCGGCCGCCCCTGTCCACCGCATCAGTCCCGATGAACCCTGGCGCATCGTCCGCACCCGCTGGCGCATCGCCGGCAAGGTGCGCGGCCCCGTGGAAGGCGGCGGCCGGGTCTCCGGCTACTTTACAGCGGCCACCGGCATCACTATTTACCGCGGCGACGCCCTCGGCAACGCCTTCCGCGGCAACGCCTTCATCGCCGATGCCGGCAGCAACCTCATCCACCGCAAACTTCTTCATTACGACAACGTGCAACCCGTTGCCAAGCGGCCGCCCGACGAGTTGAAACAAGAGTTCATCGCCAGTCGGGATAATTGGTTCCGCCCCGTCCAGTTTGCCAACGCTCCAGACGGCTGCCTCTACATCGCCGACATGTACCGCGAGACCATTGAGCATCCCTGGTCCATCCCGCAGTCGATCAAAAAGCATCTCGACCTCAACAGCGGCAACGACCGGGGCCGCATCTGGCGCATCGCTCCAAAGGATTTCAATCCGCCCCGCCGTAAACTGCCCGGCGACATGAACCTCGCCGACCTAGCCGCCACCTTGGAACACCCCAACGGCTGGCATCGCGACACCGCCGCCCGACTCATCTATGAAAGGCAGGACAAATCCATCGCCCCGGTCTTGGCAAAACTGGCCGCCCAGTCCAAGTCGTCCGCCGGGCGCATCCATGCACTTTGGGCACTCCATGGCCTGAGTGCCCTCCAGCCCAGTCATCTGCTGCCCTCCCTGCAAAACGGACAGCCCCCCGTGCGCGTCCAGGCCATGAGACTCGCCGAGCAGTTCACAAAGCATCCCGGTATCATCAGCGCCATTCTGGAGCAGGTGGATCACGAGTCATCCGCCGTCCGGTTCCAGTGCGCGCTCACCGCCTCCATGCTGCCAGCCAGTGAAAAGAAGAATCTGGCCACCGCCATTCTACTGGCCAAGTCCGGCGACGATCGCTGGCTCCAAGCCGCTGCTCTTCATGCCTTGGACACAGGCCTGGACGACCTGTTCATCGCCATGCATGCCCAGCCGAAATTTCCCGGCAATTTAAAACTGGAACTACTCCGTCTCATCGACCGCCGCAATCGACCGGCCGAAATAGCCAGGATCACACTCCTGCTTGCACGGCGCGCCCCGGATGCGGAAACTCTCGCCTGGATCAACGCGCTCGGCAAAGCCGCCCCCCCCTTGCCCGCCCTGGAAAAGGAGGCTCTGCGCTGGCTGACCCTGCCCGCAAACGAGAAGCCCGATGCCACCTTGATTCCCGCCATCCCGCTGGCAACCCGCCGGGGCTTTCGTGAAGCCGCGCCCGCACTGGTCACCATGGCAAACACCCGCAATTCCATTGCCGTCAAGATCGCTGCAGTTCAGGCTTTGGCGGGATTTTCAGACGACCAAGCCGCCCAACACCTCCTGAGCCTTTGGCCTCGGGCATCTTCACGCCTGCGCGCTGAAATCCTGGCGGCCATGACCAGCCGGCCCAGCCGGGTTGATGCGCTCTTGGACGAAGTCGAAAAAGGTGGGTTCAAAAAAGCCGACCTGCCCGCTTCTACACTCGCCGGGCTCCGCAACCAAAAGGATCAACGTTTAAAGGCACGCGCCATCAAACTTTTGGGAGCCCCACCAACATCTAGGACCCGACAGGAAGTGGTGCACGGCTTCCTGCCCGCGCTCAAGCTCAAGGGCAACGCGGAACGAGGTGGAACAATTTTCACTCAACGATGTGCAACGTGCCACCGGGCGGGCCGGGCCGGATATGCCCTGGGGCCGGACTTGGAAACCCTCAAAACCACAGGCCCTGAGAAGATCCTAGCCAACCTGATCGATCCCAACCGCGAGGTATTGGCCAGTTATGTAGCCTACAACATCACAACCCAGGATGATGAAGAAATTGTCGGATTGCTCGGCGATGAAACCACCACGCATGTCCGGGTGAAACTGCCGCTGGGCAAGGAGCGTCTGCTGCCCCGCAACGAAGTGCGCGCCATGCGAAGCCAAGGCCGGTCCATCATGCCCGAGGGGCTGGAGGCCGGCCTCACCCACCAGCACATGGCGGATCTGCTGGCATTCATCACGTCGCTGAAGTAAGCCCGGTTATTTCCCCGGCCGAATCACGTCGCCCATTTGCAGGCGCGCCCGCGCCGCACCGGATGGAAAGCGCAACACCGCCCGGCCATTGGTGATGCGAAGCACCTCCATCTTGGCCACCACTAGACCATCGCGCCAAACCCATGCCACCTGTCCCTTGCGCGCGCCCCTCCAGTCTGTCTCGGCAAAGCCGTACTGGGCATGTACACGGGTGATTTTGTGAGTGGAGCCAGTGGCATTGGTCTGCGGCGCGGGAATAGTGGGCGGCATGGTGCGGCCCGAATTGTTTCGCTCGGCAGCAGCATCTTCCAGCCGGGCAAGGCGGCTGGTTAACTCGGCCATTTGTACGAGAAGATTTTCCTTTTCCGCCTCGGCCGTTTTCAACTCCGCCCGCAGTGCGGCAAGATCTCGCGCCTGTTGGGCCACCTTGGGGTCGGGCATAGACTTGGGCTCGGGTCGGTTGGCCATGCGGGCGATTTCTTTTTTAAGAGATTCGTTGGCACTGCGCAGGATTTGAATTTGCCGCGTCATGCGGGTGGCCAAGGCGCGTTCGCCGGCCAGTTCTTTTTGGGCATCCTTCAACTCACGGGCCTGCTCGGCGGCTTTTCGCTCGCTTCCTTTTCGTGCACCCACTTGGTGCTCCAGCTGCCGGACCCGCGACTGGGCGGCGGCCAAAGCACGCCGCATCGCAGCCTCGCGCGCGGCCTTTTCCTCATCGCAATCCTTCTCTTTCTTTCGATGCTCAAGAATCACCGCCTGGGCCTGCTGCAGTTCACCCTGTTGATGGGCCAACTGGCGCTGCAGAGTAGCGACATCTTCCTGGTGCTGTTTCACCCATTGCGCCTTGGCCTGGTCGAAGTGAAATGCCTGAGCCTGCATTTGCCGCTGGGCATTTTGCACGGCGGCGTTGGCTCGCGCGATCACATCAGACGACACACCCTGTTGTTTACAGCGGATTTCAACTTTCTCATCTCGAGTGACAATCTTGGCCTGCACAAACTCGACATTTTTTCGCCGGGCCTGTTCACGAATGATTTTGCGATCGAGCTGCGCAATGCGCTTGTTGGCCTTATCCATCTCCGTGCGATGCGCCTCGGCACGCTGCGCCCAAGGGCCAAGTAACACCCAGATGATCAAGCCACAGAGGAAAATGATGAACAACAGGCAGGCACGCAGAACGCGCTTGCGAAGGAGTGGATGGCCGCGGGGAATGCGCTGGATTCTCACGGGGCCGACAGGGGATGCCTCGTCGGGGGGTTTCATGAGGTCTGTGGTTGGTGCCCACCATAAGATACCTCATTTTGCCGGATTCGCAACCGGCTCAGGGATCAAGCCGTCGCAGAAAACTAGCGCGGTAGTCGTAATAAATGTAGTCACGTACAACTACTTGATTCACCCAGCGCCCCTCGGTCTCCACGGTGACCCCGTTGACGGTGACACGTTCGCCGGGGACAAACTCGCGGGTGTTTTCCAGCCGCTGCGATTCGCGGTCAAACTTTTGTGAAGTAACCACCACCATCGCCCCAACCGCCTTGGCATGGCGCGGCAAATGCGAGGCGGGCGGTTGGTTGGCAGTATTAAATTCCGATGTGCCCAGCAGCTCATGCCCTGATTCGCGGAGCGCCCGAACCGTGTCCGAATGGTTCTCCATGAGAACGGGCCGAAGAGAAGGCTCGGGTACATCCTCCCGTGGCGCATCGGGAAGCGTAACGAGTGGAATGTAATGCGTCTCGTATTTGTTCTCCGAAAGCCTGTCGAGCACCGAGCAGCCGGAACATACCAGCAACAACAAGAACACAAACATAGAGACAGGCCATTTCATACGTACGCGTATCTATTCACGTCTGAACCTAACCTCTTTGCGTCCTTTGTCAACCGGTTAATCGACACGAGAACCACCGCGGAGGCAACCCGCGGTGGTATCCGCTCACATGGCGCGGCGGCGGTCTCACTCTCTCGGTCAGGCCTAACAGAAAGCATTCCTTGCGGAACCTGTGTCTTCCAGCGTTTGCTAGGCAGGGTTACTGGTCTGCCTGACGGTACTTTTAACCCTTTTTCCCCAGGGTCCAGCGGGCTGAAACTTGCCGGGCGTCGGGCTGGCCGGGTGGCAAATCCTGCTGCTGTGCCCATCAAGGTGTACACAGCATCGGGTGTGCCATGGTTCTTATGAAATTTAAATTGTGAATAACTTTCAAGCCTTGGCCGCCAACCGCCGCAAGGGGTCGCCGCTCATGCGGAAAAGCCGCCATTCCGACATTTGTTCGGCACCCAAATCCTCGTAAAAATTGATGGCGGGCTCGTTCCAATCCAAGGCCACCCATTCGAACCGGACGCAACCGCGGTCCACGGCAATTTTTGCCAAGTGCGCCAGCAGGGTTTTGCCAATCCCGTGACGGCGAAATTCCGGCTTCACATACAGATCCTCCAGATACAGTCCACGGTGGCCCATGAAGGTGGAAAAGTTATGGAAATAGACGGCGAAGGCGGCGGGCTCGTCGTCCACCTCCGCGATGACCGCCTCGGCGATGGCTTCCGCGCCAAAGAGGGAATCGTGCAGGCTGGCCTCCGTGGCGATGACTTCATGCAGCAGCTTCTCATACTCGGCAATGCCGCGGATGAACTCCAGCAACAACGGCACGTCGGCCTCCGTGGCCTGACGGATAATCGGCTTGTCCATGAATTTTGAGTAACGGTCAGGCCCCGATCTGGCGAGTGAGTTCACCGGCGATCTTCCCGGTCCATTCCTCCAGCAGCGCCTCATCCGGGCCCTCCAGCAACAGGCGAACCTTGGGCTCGGTTCCCGAATAACGCAGCAGAAGGCGACTGCGTTTGGATTTTAGGTTCGCCTCCGCCTCGGCAACGAGCTCATTGATACCTTCAAGCTCGTCAAAGGGTTTCTTTTCCTTCACCTGAATGTTGGTGATGACTTGGGGATGGCGCACCCAGCATTGGGCAAGCTCGGAGAGCAGCTGGCCGGTCTCCTGCATAATGCGAAGCACCTGCAGCGCAGCCACCAAGCCATCGCCCGCAGTACCATGTTCGCTGAAAAGAACATGGCCGCTGGATTCCCCCCCAAGGCTGTAGCCGCCCTTGAGCATGGCATCGATGACATGCTTGTCGCCCACAGGCGTGCGCAGGAGTTTTCCCCCCGCGTCCACCAGAGCCGCCTCCAAGCCGCTGTTCGTCATCACCGTGCCCACGAGGGTCTTCTCCTGCAGGGCATCCTTGTTTAAAAGGTCTAAAGCACAGATGGCAAGGATGCCGTCGCCGTCAACCAACTGGCCTTTCTCGTCGCAGAGCAGCACCCGGTCGGCATCCCCGTCATGGGTGATACCCAAATTGGCGGCGTGTTTCTCCACCTTGTGGCAAAGGTATTGCGGATGCATGGACCCACAGCCCGCGTTGATGTTCTTGCCGTCGGGCTGATCGCCATAAGTGATGACTTCCGCGCCAAGTTCCCGAAGCGTGGTGGGGGTGGACTTGTAGGCCGCGCCATGGGCGCAATCGACGACAACCCTGAATCCCTCAAGAGTCTGGCCTCGTGGAAAGGAGCGCTTGGCAAACTCAACATAACGGCCCAAGGCATCATCAATTCGCACGGCCTTCCCAATCTCAGCGGCGGTGGGCCGCACGCTGTCTATCTCGCCACTAAACACCAACTGCTCAATCTGCCGCTCGATGGCATCATCGAGCTTGTATCCATCGTGGCGAAAGAACTTGATGCCATTGTCGTCGTAGGGATTGTGGGAAGCGGTGATGGCCAAACCGGCATCGGCGCGCAATGCCAAGGTAATGCGCGCAATGCCCGGGGTGGGCAGTGGACCGATGAACAGGACATCCACTCCCATGGAGAGAATGCCGCTGGCGAGAGCGTTCTCAAGCATATAGCCGGAGAGCCGTGTATCCTTACCGATGACAATGCGGTGTTTCTCTCGGCTGCGCGACTCGGGGGTCAGATTCTTGAAGACGTGGGCGGCGGCGCGGCCAAGCTTGAGGGCGGTCTCGGCAGTAACCGGTTCTTGGTTGGCACGACCACGGACACCATCCGTGCCAAAGATACGGCTGGGATCGGAGGCGCTCATTTCTTGGGTAGGGGAAGCTGGATGGGGGCGTTGGTCAATGTGTTGGCGGGGTTGGGAGGCTTTTCCTTGGCCGCTGGTGTTCGGGGGCTGGCGTCATAGGAATAGCGCAGGTTGGCGCTGAGCTTGATCACCCACCACAACACAACGGCCAGCCCGAGCGAGACGAGCTTCAGCCCCATGTCCTGTGTCAGCCGTTGTTTCATCCTGATTCGCCGGTGCTGCCGGCTTTACTGGATCGCTCGGGCAATTGCCGCAGCGATTCGCGCAGCCGGGCGCGCCATTGGGTAAAGGTGCCCTCGGGTTTTTTATCGGGTTCAACGAGTGTGGCCTCTAGGAATTCGTTGAGCTTGTCCAGATCCACGTCGCGGTGCAGTGCGCCATCCTGACAATAGGAGATGGCGCCGGTTTCCTCGGAAACAATAATGGCCAGCGCATCGGTATCTTCGGTGATGCCGATGGCGGCCCGATGGCGGGTGCCGAGGGTTTTCCGGATGTCCTGCCGGCTGGTGAGCGGAAATATGCAGGCGGCATGGGAAATGCGCTCACCACTGACAATCACGCCACCGTCATGCAGCGGGCTGTTGGGGAAAAAGAGGGATTCAATCACCTCGGCGGAGGCCTTGCAGTCCATCTCCACGGCGGAGTGAAGATCGTGATGCACATCCACGGCGCGTTCAACGACGATCAGCGCTCCCGTGCGGCTGCGGGCTAGGCGACGGGAGGCGTCGATCAACATGACGATGTTCTCCTGCTGGCGTTCCTCGCCGGTATTAAAGATTGGCAGATTGCCCAGCCCGGCCAGCAAACGGCGCAACTCGGGCTGAAATAGGATCAGGATGGCCAGCACCAAGAATGCGAACACGGCCTGAAGCAACCAACTGAGTACCTGCAGGTGCAGAATCTCCGTCACCAAGGTCAACGCCATAAGCAACAGAAAACCGGCCACCACCGGCCAGCCGCGGGTGCGCTTGAGGTACTGGAAGGCGTAGTAAATGACTACCGCTAGGACGCCAATTTCCGCCACGGCGCGCACCATCCACAGCCAATTGAGCAACCACCAGTCCCGTATGTCCAGCAACCAGCCGGGCAAATCTGTGACCAGCAACATGGGTTCCGGGATCATTGTGATTTTAAAATTGCCTCCGTTGTTCGCAGGGCCCGCACGGTCTCCAAGACATCGTGCACGCGAATAATGCGTGCCCCGGCGGCCACGGCATGGCAGGCGCTGGCGAGGCTGCCGGACAGGCGATCCTCCACCGCCGCCCCAGTCAGCGCCCCCAAGAACGACTTGCGCGAAGCACCCACCACCAAGGGCCGCCCCAGCGTTGTAAAGCGGGTGAGGTTTGCGAGCAATGCCAAATTGTGCGCCACCGTCTTGCCAAAACCAATCCCCGGATCCAGGGCCACCTGCTCGGCCGCCACGCCGGCCGCCGCCAAGCGTTCTAGGCGGTCAATAAAGAACGCCTCCACCTCGGCCACCACGTCGGTGTACTCGGGCTGGTCCTGCATCGTTTCCGGTGTGCCGTGCATGTGCATGGCGATGTACCCTGCGCCCGTATCAGCAGCCACGCGCCAGAGGGTATCCTCCCGGCGATTGGCGGCAATATCGTTGATAACCGCCGCACCGGCTGCCACAGCCGCCTTGGCCACGGCGGGTTTCTGCGTGTCAATAGATACCGGGACGCCCGACTCTGCCGCCAACTGCCTGACCACCGGGATGACTCGCCGCAATTCCTCGTCCTCGGACACCGGTTCCGCGCCGGGCCGGGTGGATTCCCCGCCGACATCCAGCAACCCCGCGCCATCAGCCGACAGACGCAGGCCGTGCGCCACCGCCGCCGACGCATCCACAAACCTGCCGCCATCGGAAAAAGAGTCCGGGGTGACATTGATGATTCCCATCACCAGTGTCTCCAGAAACTCCAGCCGATGTTCGCCCGCCCGCCAAAGCATGCCCGACTATGCCACGCCACCCCCAGCCACCCCAAAAAAAAACCGGCCCCCGCGAACGGGGACCGGCTGCTGGCTATGGTCTTATCGAAGATTGATGCGCCGGAACGGCTGCTGCAACGGGTTGGCGTTGTAGGTTGGCATTTGTACCGGCCGATACCGATAGAGATTGTAGCCGTTCTGCTGCTGGACCTGCGGCATGCGTTGGTTGAAGCCAAAGTTCTGCTGCATGGGCATGCGCTGTTGGAAACCGAAGTTCTGCTGGCTCTGCATGGGCATGCGCTGGTTGAAACCAAAGTTTTGTTGGCGCTGCATGGGCATGCGCTGGTTGAAGCCGAATTTCTGCTGCATAGGCATCATGCGGTTGAACCCAATTTTTTGGCCTCGCTGAAAAGTGTTGAATTCACGGCCCTTGTTTTTCGCAAACTCACCTTGGCGTTTGTTGGTCATGCAGCCTTCGCCTCCGGCCCGCGCCGTATCAGCCACGCCCAACATCAGGGCCGCGGCGGTGAATGTGAGGATCTGTTTCATGTTTCTCCTGGGTTGAAGATTTGGGTTGTTGTTTTCCCTTACATCGAATTTAAGGGGCTCCTTCTTACAACAAAATATCATACTCATGCGCGTCCGCAAGCCGCCCGCGCATTTTTGTCGCCATGCCCCCCACCGCGGCTACAATCCCGCGCATGCCCACGCTCCCCATGCCTCTCATCACACGCGTCATCGGCGGCCTGCTCGTGGCTGTCGGGCTGCTCGGATTTTTCTACTCACGCGCCATCACCGCGCTGATCCCTTTCTTCATCGGTGCCCCCCTGCTCGGTTGCGGGTTGGCCGGACGGGAGGGAGACCTGCGCCGTCACTTCATGCATGCCGCCGCCGTGCTTTCGCTCATGGGCGCTTTGGGCGGCATTCTGGCCCTGGCCGCGTCACCCAGTTTCACCGAGGAAGAAGACCGGTCGACCATTGCCACACGCGTCAAAATCTCCACCCTCTCCAAAACTCTCATGGCCACCCTTTGCTCAGGCCATGTGGCGCTCGCCGTCTTGTCCTTCACCCTTGCCGCCCGCGCACGCCGCGAGGCGGAGGCCAGCACCAAGCTTGCCGAGGCGGAGAAAAAAGAGGACAACCCGGACGAATCCTCTCTAGACAAGAAGCAAGAAGAGCCAGACCCTGACGTCAGCGAGGATAAGTCACAAAAAAAGGACGAATGAATCTTGCCGAGCTGGCCGCGCGCCCCTAGCCTGAGTCCATGAATAAACCCCAGATATTTCTCCTCGCCAGCCTGCTCCTGTTGGTCGCCTGCGCCACCGGCCCGGATACCCATTACCAGCGCGAAGGCATCAACCTGCCCATGGCCGAGGTGCGTAATGCTTGGCTGGAGGAACTCGACCGCGCCAATCCCGACCTGCACGATATCCTGCTCACCGCGCTCTTCCACAGCCGCCAACTGGGCACTGAAATTTTCATCCTGAAAAGACGCGTCGGAGAGGGCAAAAACTCGCACTTGGTTTACGGGGTCTCCCGGATCCGGGGTGGATCAGATAATCTGATGAGCGTCAATTATGCCACACGAGAATTTCTCTTCGACCATTTCACTCCCGAGGACGGCCCCACGCTGGAGGAAGTGCGCGACCATATGTTCACCCGGGAACGCATCCGCTCCATCAAGCGTGATTTGGGCATTTTCGGCATCAAGTAGCGGGAGCAATCCGCCCGCCGCCACGTCCAATCAACAGGGCGCACGCGCCCGCTGGCATTCACCACGACAACTGAAGACGATGAAAAAGACCGCCCTTCTCCTTACCCTCTGCCTCGCCGCCATGGCGTGGGCCGAAGACAAGCCCAACGCCAAGGCCAAGAAACCGGCCAAGCAGCCGCGCATC
>PBVU01000044.1:0-6345 GCA_002728775.1 Verrucomicrobiales bacterium
AACAACCGCCCATCCTCGGCCGCGCTGTGCATGACGCGGTCCAGAATGCCCGTCACAAGCAGTGTCCTTTCCACCGGATACGAGGGTTTGCCTGTGTGGATCATCGGCTCAATGGCGCGGACCAGATGTTCAAAATGACGGTAAGGCTTGCCGTCCTGCAGCCAGAAATGATTCACAAATGGCTGGGCTTGGCCCCTCACTTTCAGCGCGGCCCCAAACTGCCGCGCCACACCATTGGCCATTGCCACGGCCGCGCGGCGGCCGTCCCGATATTCGATGAGCATCAGGGCCCCTTTCTTTTCGAAAATATCCCGCATCTTCTCGGCTGCCATTTTCCTGCCGGCACCCTGTACCGCGGCTAGGAACAAATCGAAGGACCAACGTCCACGTGCCTCTTCCTTCCAGATTGGCTTCCCCTTGATCACCTGTACCGAGGCCACTCCAGTTTCGCCTCCTTTTCGCCTTTCCATAAGGCACTGCAACATTTCCAGCGCATGAAACCCGTAGGACTCCAGCCCTCCATACGCCACCGCCATACCCGCCTCGATTTCCGCCCCCCTTGGCAAGGCCCGTGCTGGCAACCGCCATGCCAAAGGCAGCGATGAGCCTGCCATGAAAGGGATTTTCAGCGCACGGGAGCGATCATACATGTGCTTGGCATCCGTCCAATTATAAGCCAAATGCTTGTCATTAAAAACGGGCACGGCCTTGCCACACTTTTCAAAAGTATCCGCGATGGCATCAAAGAACCGGCGGCGGGGATACATGTGTTGCCGGGTAATCTTTGTGTAGGGATATTGTCCATGTTCACCAATGCTCAACACACCGGCCACGCTCACCTTGCTCGTGCCCAGAGTGATGGCCTCACCGATGGTCCTGGTGATTCGGAAACCATGCTTCTTGGCCAGCGCACGTGAAAGGTCGCGATCCGTGAACTGGTCCACGTACATTGCCACAAGCTTCAAGGCCGGCCCCTTTCCACCATCCTGCCCCCAACCTTCCAATATCTTGCCGATGATGACATCCGCGTGTGAGTTGGTTCGATATTCAGTCACCACTGCCGCCACCGGCAACGGCTCGGGGGCAGCCTGTGAGCACAAAGGCAAACCGCCCAATGCCACAAGGGCAGTGCGTCGATTCATCGAGGCCATATTTCAAGATCGAACGGCGTGCCCCCATAAGCAAGCCGATTTGACCGCACTGCGCATCTCATGCGATGCTCGGCGCATGGGCAACACATTTGGCCAGCTATTCCGCGTGATGACCTGGGGCGAAAGCCATGGTGGTGGCGTGGGTGTGGTGATAGACGGCTGCCCGCCCAGGGTCCAATTGACCGAGGCGGACATTCAGCCAGACCTCGACCGGCGGCGGCCCGGCCAGTCCCGCATCGTCACCCAGCGGCAGGAAGCCGACCGCGTTCGTATCCTGTCCGGGACCTTTGAGGGCCAGACCTTGGGCACCCCCATCTCCATGCTCGTTAGCAACGACGACCAACGCTCCGAGGCCTATACGGAGATGAAGGAAAAATATCGCCCTTCCCATGCAGATTACACCTACGACGTCAAGTACGGCGTGCGTGCTTGGCCCGGCGGCGGACGCACCAGCGCCCGGGAAACCATTGGCCGGGTTGCCGCGGGCGCAGTCGCCAGGAAAATTTTAAAGGAACAGTTTGGTGTCACGGTGCTTTCCTGTGTTCAACAAGTACAACGCATCAGCGCCCAAATTGACCCCGACCAGTTTACCCCAAAGCAAACAGAATCCAACATCATCCGTTGTCCGGACAAGACGGCAGCGGAAAAAATGATCCGCCTGATCGAACGCGTCCGCAAGGCCGGCGACAGCGTGGGTGGGGTGCTGCTAGGCGTGGCACGCGGGGTACCTGCGGGCTGGGGGGCGCCGGTGTTTGACCGCCTAGAAGCCGATCTCGCCAAGGCGATGATCAGCCTTCCCGCGTCAAAAGGGTTTGAGATCGGCTCCGGCTTCGCTGGTACTGCCATGAAAGGCAGCGAGCACAACGATGTTTTCCGCATGCGCGGCGGAAAAGTGAGGACAGCGACCAATCGTTCCGGTGGTGTGCAGGGGGGGATTTCCAACGGGGAAACCATCTATTTCCGAGTTGCCTTCAAGCCAACCGCCACCATCCTGCAGTCTCAGGACACCGTCAGTCGCGCGGGCAAAAACGTAAAACTCAAGGCACGCGGACGCCACGATCCCTGCGTCCTGCCACGCGCGGTCCCGATGGTTGAAGCCATGACCGCCTTGGTGTTGTTGGACCACGCCCTGTTGCACCGCGGGCAATGCGAATAGGTTCGCGGATATTTTTGTTTGCTTCACTACTGGTTTGCGCGAATCGTTGCCGCAATGACCGCCCCCGCCAATCGTCCGGACACCGGGAAATCCTTCCGGCAATCGCTGCGTGAACTCCGGGTCATGATCATTGTCTGGGCTTGCGCGTTCATTTGGGTCATCGGTTACTGTACTTTTAACGCCTACCAGACCGACATTCACATCCAAGTTCCATGGTGTGCCATTCTGGCTATCGGCGCACATGCCTGGTGGTTCATCAAGGTTTACCGAAAACTCCATCGCGATCTCCCATGGGCAAGCAGCGTAGGCCTGCTGTTGTTGATTGCGGCCAACGGGGCACTGGCCGGCGCGGCGTGCGATCAGGCAGCACGCCACCTGCCTGCCCTGACATTTCATTTCATAATACCGGCCAACAAAGATTTGCGCCTGACCTTGGGACTTCCATCGTGGACCGTGTACGGCTGGCTGCTGCCGCTGTTCGCCGCCAACGTCTACACGCTTTGGTTTTGCCTCAAGGGCATGAAGGACGAACCCATGGAAGCGATGCCCAAGGAGGAGACACATGCCTAATCCTCTACTCGCCGCCTCGGCGGGCAATGCCGCGCTGGTTAGCTTCACAATCTATATCGCCATTGTGTTCGTGCTTGCGTGGCTCGCCAGCCGCAAACAGGAAAGCGGCTCCTTCATGAACGAATATTTTCTTGGCAGCCGCAACCTTGGCCTCTGGGCCTTTGCCTTCACCTACGCGGCCACCAGCGCCTCAGGCGGCAGTTTCATGGGATTTCCCTCACTCATCTATACCCACGGTTGGGTACTGGCGCTTTGGATCGGCGGCTACATCGTCGTGCCGCTGGTCGCAATTGGCCTCATAGCAAAGCGATTGAATCAAGTCGCCCGAAAATCCGGCTCCATCACCGTGCCGGAATTAATGCGTAAACGCCTTGGCAGCCAGACTGTTGGCAACGTCGGCACAATATTGCTGGTGTTTTTTCAGTTCTTCTTTCTCCTCGCCCAGTTCAAGGCTGGCGCCATGATCATGACCACCCTGCTGGACGACGTAGAGGTATTCCATACCGCCGCCCAAGCCATGGACCGATGGACCGACCCCATTCCCTGGGTAGGCGCAGCCGAAGGCAGTTATCTGCTGTGCCTTTTGGTCTTTTCCCTTTCGGTCATCGCCTACACGGCGTGGGGCGGCTTTCGCGCCGTTGTTTGGACCGACGTGATGCAAGGGGTCATCATGGGACTCGGGGTCATGATCCTTCTCGCCTTGGTGCTGGTGCAACTCGGAGGCCTCGGCAATGCCACGCGTGAACTGGCTCGCCAAACCCCTCCGCTGAAGGGCACCGCCATCCTGTCCATCGATAGTGCCACCACAAACCCCATCACACTCAAGAAAGGAACCTGGATCGAACAATCCAACGAGCACAACGCCACCCATAAATTTTACCTGCGCACCAGCCAAGATGCCCAGATCCCGGCTGGCAAAAATACTGCCCAACAGAATCAATCTGAAAACGAAAATCCGCTGCACATTCCCGTCATTCAGATTCACACCCCGCTGGAAAACCGGATTGAGCTAAGCTCCATCGAGCGCGAATTGAACCAGCAATCCACCCCCGCCATGCAAGCCCAACCTGCCGGGGATTTCCAAGCCTACGCTCACGGCGCGGGCCAATCCGGCGCTTACATCAATGCTCCAGGCCCACACGCAAGCAAGGCATCTGGCTTCCTTCCCCTTCTGTTGGCCGTTTGCTTCTTCACTTTCTGGCCCTTCGCCGGCTCCGGACAACCCAGCTACATGGCCCGCCAAATGGCCTTCCGCGACACCGCCACCCTCCGGCACTCCATCATTTTCGTCATGGTCTACTTCTCCCTCATCTATTTCCCGCTGATCATCATTTTCACCTCCGGCCGAGTACTGCTCCCTGGCTGGGAAATTGCCTCCGACCGAATCATGCCCGAAATGGCCGCCCACCTCACCAGCACCGCCGGGGTTCCATGGCTGGCGGGACTGCTGGTCGCCGCCCCTTTCGCCGCCGTCATGAGTAGCGTGGATAGTTTTCTCCTTCTCGTTTCTTCGAGTGTGGTGCGTGATATTTACCAACAAAACATCAACCCTGGCGCGGACGAGCGTACCATGAAGAAAATCAGCTACGGCACCACCATCGTTGTCGGCGCCTTGGCGATGCTGGCCATGGTCAACCCGCCTGAATTTCTGCAGGACCTCATCGTCTTTGCCTCCGCGGGGCTCGGCGCAAGTTTCCTCATGCCCGTCATTCTCACCCTTTATTGGCCTCGCCTCACGGCCCGCGCCTGCATAGCAGGGATGATCTCCGGCGGCGCCACCATTGGCGTGCTCTATCTCATTGGCTACATCGTCAACGGCAAGTTCGGCGAATACCTTCTCCTCGGTCTACACCCCTTCCTGTGGTCCGTCGCAATCTCCACCACCGTCATTCTCGTTGCCGCCAAGTTGACATCCCCGCCGAAGCCCGAAATCGTGGAAAACTATTTCGGCAAACAAGTCCCCTAAAGGGAAAATTACTTCACTTCCCCTCCCCAGCGCGGCCCCCGTCTTTTGCTCAACCACCCCACATTCTTCATGTTGATGCATCGCTGTTCGATGTCATATTCTTTCCCATCCACGGAGATGACAACCGTCAAGTCACCCTCCTGTACCAAATCATCGGCCCCCATCATCCGGGCCTTGCCCCTTTCAAATTTTGCCTCCATAAACTCCGCCTTGCCCCAATCAATCCCATCCCCCTTCGCATCAACCAGTGTTGCATCAAAGTCAGTCTTCATCCGCTTCAAGTTTGATTCAATTTCCGACTTGGATTTCGTCCAAGCCTTTTCAATTTCGCTGTCTATCTGAGCCATCTCTTCATCAAAACGGTCCAACATCTTTTGCGCCATCGGGTTCCCACCCAATTTATCCTCGATATTCCGCCTCATCACATTCACACCCTCCCTTGTGATCGATTCAAACTGCCCCTTGGTAATCACCTTTACAGTCGCAGTTTCATACTTTGAAAAATCCTCCGCCTTCAAGGCCGCAAAAATTCGCCGCCCAAGGTTTTCCGCGGAATCCGGCGCACCCGCGCCATCTGCCCCGCCGCTGCCGCCGCCAAAGACAAAAAACAGGATAATGCCAACCAGCAGCACCCCACCCCCCGCAGCCAACCCAATCACCAGCCCCTTGTTGGATTTGGTTTTCACGGGAAAAGCCTGCAGATGATGCCCACACCCCGTGCATACCACCTGCCCCACCTCAACCGGCCCCGCACACTGGGGGCATGTCGAAGCCACTTCACCACCCCCCGGCGTTGGCGGAGGCGGAGTGCCACCCGCACCTGCCTCCACTCCCCCAATCTCTGTGACCGGCACCCAGTCCGCCATACCATCATGCCATCCCAAGTCCGTTGGCAACACATTCCCCGCCGCCAAATACTGGTTCACCTCATCAAGCGAATAAGGCCCAAAACGCTCCCCCTGCCTGTCGATGTGAATCTGCATGCAAACTCCGACTGCCCGTCGTCAGCCAACACAAATAAACAGCTATTTGTCCGCCCGCCCAACGAAAATATCCATGCCCCCCAACGGCAGCACCATCATCATACCCACCGCCGCCAGTGTCGCATGCAAGGCGGAGGTTAACTGATGCAAGGCCAGTTTCATTTTATCCCCGAATTCAACCCCTCCTGAACTCAGGACGGGAGCAAGGATTGTCATCAGGGTCATTGCCGCAACGGCGCTAAACATAAAAATCAAGGACAAGCGAACAAACTTCTGTACTTTGGGCACAGGTTGCTTGGGTGTGTTAATGAAACAGAACACCGAAGCCGCAATTGACAAACCAAGCATCAAAATCATTCCTATCGCCAGCGCAACCGAAATATCAAACATCTTGAAGGCAACAATCAACATCATGCTCCCGTCACGCCCCATCATTCCCTCAATCGGAATCAGCCAAAACAGGCATATGAAAGCCCCTCCCACAGTGGCCAAAATAAAAGCCGTCAGGCTGTCCGGCCG
>PBVU01000100.1:0-6742 GCA_002728775.1 Verrucomicrobiales bacterium
AATTGCGCAGAGTGAAGGGGCGACCGGAAGCCCTTTCGTGAAACATTGGCTTCATGGCGCGCACCTGTTGGTGGAAGGCAAAAAAATGAGCAAGAGCCTCGGCAATTATTTTACACTGGGCGACTTGCGGAAACTCGGGCATGAGGGCCGAGCCATCCGGCAATTGATGATTAGTGCCCATTACCGGGAGACATTTAATTTCACGCTTGATGGCCTCACCGGCGCGCGTTCCGCCCTGAGCAGGATTGACGAGTGTCTGGCCAAACTCCGCGAGTCTGCCGGCACTGATAAATCTGAACCAGAACCGGATGTCATTGAAAAATTCACCGCTGCTTTGAATGATGATTTAAATATGTCCAGCGCATGGGCTACCGTTTTTGACTGGGTGCGCGAAACCAACCGACAACTTGCCGCCGAAATATCACCGGAAAAGGCTGCCGCCGCGTTGGCCACATGGCACCGAATGGACACGGTGCTGGGTGTCGGCCAGGAAGAGGAATCGGTGCCGCCCAATATTCAGGGCATGGTTGAAGAAAGAACTGCCGCGCGGAAGGACAGGGACTTTGCCAAGGCCGACGCCATTCGGGATGAACTACAGCAGATCGGCTGGACGATTGAAGACACCCCCAACGGGCCTCGCGCCAAGCGGATTTGATTTATGGGCGGATTTTTCCTGACGCTCGAGGGGACTGAAGGTTCCGGAAAATCAACGCTGCTTCGTTGGTTGGCAGACCAGTTGACGGCGGAGAAGTACAAAACTACCATCGTCCGAGAACCCGGAGGAACAGAGGTAGGCGAACAGATTCGGAAACTGCTCAAGCACGGGCCCAGCTCACTTTCCGCAGAAACTGAGTTGCTGTTAATGAATGCCAGCCGGGCGCAGCTTGTCCGCGAGGTTATCCGCCCGGCCCTCGATGCGAATCATGTTGTTGTTTGCGATCGGTTTCATGATTCGACGGTTGCATATCAGTGCCATGGGCGCGGATTGAACGCTGACTTGGTGCAAGCCTGCATCAGCACAGCCGTTGGGGAAACGCTCCCCAATCTCACTTTGCTTCTGGATATCCCCATCGAAATCAGTGAGGAACGACGAATCGCCCGGGGAAAATCCGACCGATTTGAGTCAGCTGACAGGGCATTCTTCCAACGTGTTGCGACCGGCTACAGAACCGTTGCCGAATCTCATGCCAACCGAATTGTGACCCTTGACGGAACATTGAATCCTGATTCCGTCGCCGAAATGGCTTGGTCGATTTTATCCAAAAAAATTCAATCCGGCCGTTGACATCGCGCCTTTTTTGGGCATTATCCCCTGCTCGTTTGACACACACATGGCAGAAAGCAAAATAAAGCCGGTTAAGGATAGAGGCCCCGAGGAACGTCTCGCGTGGCGCCGGGCGCTATTGAAGCGCAAAAATGAACGCAAGCGCGATCATAATCGGGTCGCCAAGTCTCGCATTGCCAACATCAAGCGTACCCTGCGCAAGGCTCTTGCTGCGGGGGATCAAGAATCGAGCGCGCAGTCCTTGGTGAAATTTTACGCCGCCCTCGACAAGGCTGCCAAGAATGGTGTCATTCACGCGCGAACCGCTGCCCGGCGCAAATCACGAGCCGCCAAGAATCTCGCCCGGCTGGCGGCCTAAACGCAGCCTGAATTTTCCTAGAATCCCGTTGCAATCACCGGGGTAGTTCCATTGATGTCCGCCGCCGATGTCAACTTGATTTGGGCATCCGTTGCGGTCAACCAGCCGTTTGGAACACCTGCCGCGTTAATTTGAATTTGGGTTCCCCCTGAATTGATGGCGTAATTCGCCGGTGGATTATTCGGGTCAATTGTAATTGAAGGCGTAAGATCCACGCCGTCCGCAACATAAGTAAGCGTTTTCACACCTCGAAAATTCTGCCCATTGACCATCAGATTTCCGCCACTTTGCAAATACGTGCCGTTCGTACCCGACGCGCCATTGTAACCGCCACCTTGGAAAGTGTTTTGCGCAACTGGCGTTGTTGCCGGTGAAAAAGTTGGGTTGGCCGACACGGTGAATGCGCCCGTTGCGTTGGAATACGACGTAACCGTGCCATACGGCGTAGTGATCAACAACCTTCGACCCAAGGCCGTCACATGATCCATGGTGTTACCCTGGCCGCCCATCCCGAGGCGTTCGCATCAATAGTTAACTGAGTGCCACTCGAAACATTGATGCCCGTGTTCACTGTTACACTTGTCGCTCCCGTAATTATGACACCAAACATGTCCACCACCTCGATGGATGAAACCATTCCCAGCCCCACGCCTTCAACTGACATCACGTCGCTATCGCGCCGGTAATGATTCGAATTTGTCAAACTTGACACCCTCGTAAAGACCGGCGGCACACCGACCGTAAACCGATCCACCACCGGCGTGGTGGCATTGTCTCTTGCACTCACCAATTTAAAAACACGCTCCGAATCACCCACCAGGGAATCGGAAACCGGCCCGTTGCTGAACTGAGCGATTTGGGTGTCAATAAAAATTCTCGTGTCGGATACCGTTACACCCGGATGCGGCAGAATGATGCGCGGGATGCCCGCAGTCGCGTTTATGTCCGCCCCAGACGGCTTGATGATATGAATCTCTCCCACGGCCAGTAATCCCGAACCGTGGATCGCCACGTCATCACCCGTCAGTTTCTCCCGGATAAAAGCCCCCGCATTGGCAAACCCACCCATGCCCGTCACCTTCGGCTGCGTGTTTACGGCAAACAGGAGAGAGCCATTCATGTCAGTCTTTCCCGCTGCATTGTATAAACGCAACGCCCGTCGCACCGTGCCATTCGTATCCGCATCCGGATAGGGAATTGCACTGGCACCGATACGCACCCGGGTTCCGTTATCTTCCACAACCACGGCAGGATTAGGAAGCTGAATAAAAACCGGATTGGCAAATGAGGTTCCATCCTCCCTAACAATTTCAACCGTACTCAACGTATTCAGGGCGGTTCCGTTTATTTCAATAATGCGATCTCTCTTGTACATGCCTGTTGTCAACACGTCTTCCCAGGTGGAACCATCCGACTGCAATTGGTTCAATGTGCTGATGACCGGCTTTGTGGTTATGGCGGCAAACACAGGATTAGTCCCGGGACTAAGATGTTTGTTCAGATCGGATACCGCCGCCGGAACATCCCTCGAGACCCTGATGCGCCGGCTCGATCCATCTGCCAATGAATTCACCGCATTAATCGTCAATACCGCGGTTGTATCATCCACCACTTCGAAAGACGCTTCCACAGGCAAGCCGTCTGATGCGCCCCCAGAGGAGATGCCAGAATCATAGACGGCTGAACCTTGTGAATCATCCACACGAATATATTTCAGCTCCCCATTGCCGGTTTTGCTCTTGAAGCCAAACCCGTGAATCGTCAGCACCTCTGCCCGGTCATAGACAATACCATCAGCCGTTGTTGAAAGGACCCGCGGCCGCCCCGTCTCCACCCTGAATTTTTGTGGTGCCTTTTCGCTGACACCCACCTTGTTCCAGACCCGAACGGCGATTTCATTTCCTTCAACCGCATCCGTGATCACCCCCGCAGGTATATCGATCTGTTTGTTGGACTGGATATACTTGTCTGCGGGGCTGATGGTTTGAAGGACAAGCTCTCCATCGAGAAACTCTATGGAAGTCACGCTGGCCATTTCGATGCCGATTATGGACAGGACTTCCTCGGAACGGGAATAGGTATTCTGTTCGATTGGAGTCGCCCCGCCATTGTCACTGATCATGGTAATGATGGGTGGTGCAGCGTCCGGAATACCGTCGTTCTCAATTCTCCAAGCGGTGGCATCGCGCGGAAATACAACCAAATCATTTGGCCCCGGCCCCTTGATGTGTCCCCAGATGGTGTAATAAGACTCCTGATTGCCCGTCACGGTTGCTTCCCCGCTCCAGATGAGCTCAAAATATTTGTCCAATTTTGTGAACGTATAGGCAATGCTGGTGGGTGCCGCACCTGCCGCTGGAACAGCAGCCGGGTTGATAACACCCGGCCCAACCTCATCCAAGCCCGTCAGGTTCTGATCCCAGAACCCGAGATTTTGGTCGAAGTTGTCAACCATCGCCGCAGTGCCGCGTGTGTAAGCAATTGGCACACCGTCTGGCGCGAGCCCCAAGTCATCCGCAACAAAAATGAAATCCGGCTGTCCCACCACACGGCCCACGCTCATGGTGTAAAACTTGAATTGGCTTTGCCCCAGCCATGCACTGGAGCCGGGCGTCATATTCGTGAGACCGCCTACAGTGTAACCACTGTTCCAAATAAACGGGAAACTCCATGTAAAATTCGTCGGTACAAAATTGACCCCAAGAAGTGAATCAAAGGGCTGATGGTAAAACTGAATCTTGTCGATTCCTCCACGAAGCCAAGGCGTGCCGGGGCCAAAGTTCGCTGCATTGTTAGGCTGCGGCCAAGCATTGGCTGGAAGTGTGCCCGCAGCCCCAATCACAGGTTGGCCAAAAATGGGAAGGGTGTAACGAAACGCCGGAATCAGGGCCCCGCCACGCGGCCACACTGGAAGCCGTTTGCCAGTCCCGTTCCGAAAATGGAGCGCCGAGGGAATACCAGACCAGTTTGGGCTGAGCGTTCTCATGTCCTGCTGATTTTCCGGAAGAAACTGGGCTGGATAAATCTGGGCCACGGAGCCGTCCATTTGCTCCCATGCGTAGGTGTTGGTGCTGTAAAGATATTTCAGGCCGCCAGCATCGTCCAGCGTAAGGGTGTGGCGGGGTTGATACTGCCCACCCATGGCGTTCATTTTGTCGTAGTAGACTCCGAAGTTAAAAAGCGTCGGCTGATCCGTCCAGTAAATGCGTGTCTCGCCGTAGAACGCGTCCATGATCGCCGCCACCGAAGTCCAGGCATTACCGGAGGTGTCCGCCGTAAATTCTTCCACATCAATCACGGCGGCCGCGGGCAAGGAACCCGCCGCTGCCGGCTGCGCGTCATGAATCAACCGATAGGCATACTGCACGCCGTTGATAATGTCCGTCTCCTTGAGCGTGTAGGGATCGTAGTTGCGCAGGTTGACTTGAAAATTAATCTGTTGCTGCCAAGCACTTTGAGTTCCCCCCGTCAAAGTGAACGCGTGACGATGAGGATTCCCCAAACCCAAGTGATTCACCATCATGCCCAACACCATGCTTTTGATGTCTAGAATCTGCGCGTTTTGAGCAGTGGTGTTCACCCACGCCGTGTTGAAATTTCCCGCAAACCCATGTCTGGACAAGTTCAATGCCGTCACCCCATTGTACGAACCATCCTTTGGGGAAAAAAAATCGTTCAACACCTCAACCGCATCATGCACCGCCTCCATCCCTTCAAACCCGAAATAATTTACAAACGAGGCATCAAACGAATAAACAAGATAAGGAATATTCCACCGGAAAAAACGCCGCAAATCCTTTGGCACCCCCATGCCAAAAACTGTCCCACCCCCCGTCACTGTGGATAAATTGTTCCCGTAAGTCGTGGCTCCCACTTGCACCTGCAACTCGTTGGGCCGATTTCGGCCCGTCACGGGCCCCGCCGTGCCGTCCCCATGCAAGCCAATCAACACGAATCCGGAAGCAGACAAGGACACACCCACCAGTAAAAACGCGCACAACACACGCCTGATGGAGGCTGCCGCCTCATGAACCCTTGTCATTTCCACCCTCCTTGTTAGCCAGCGAACATTGCCAGCACCGCCAAAATCTCCACTTATTCACAAATTGTCAATAAAATTCCCCCTCGCCAAGGACCATGAACCCCGGCAACTTTGGCCCGTGAGAGCCATCTTTTCCGTCGTTTTTCTCCTGTTCACCGCGCTTGCCGAAGCGCGCAAGCCAAACGTCATTGTCATCCTCACCGATGATCAAGGCTCGGTGGATTTGAATTGCTATGGTGCGAAAGATCTCACGACGCCCCACATGGATTCACTCGCCAAACGCGGCATACGTTTCACGCAATTTTATGCGGCGGCCCCCGTTTGCTCCCCTTCCCGTGCGGGGCTACTGACCGGTCGTTACCCCGTGCGCGCCGGCATGCCAGGCAATGCCGGCTCCACCAAAGGGCGCCCGGGCCTTGCGCCCACTGAGGTGACCATGGCCGAGACCTTCAAGGCGGCCGGCTACGCCACCGCGCACATTGGCAAGTGGCACCTCGGCTACACTCCGGAAACGATGCCCAACGGCCAAGGCTTTGATTATTCGTTCGGCCATATGGGCGGCTGTATCGACAACTATTCGCACTTCTTTTACTGGCAGGGCCCCAATCGACATGACCTATGGCGCAACGGCAAAGAAATCTTTGAGGACGGCAAATATTTTCCGCAGATGATGGCCGATGAAGCCGGCGCGTTTCTTGAGAAGAACAAAGACAAACCGTTCTTCATGTACTACGCGTTAAACACTCCACACTACCCCTACCAAGGCTACGCCAAGTGGCTGAAGCATTACGCCAAGCTGCCCTATCCGCGCAATTTGTACGCGGCATTTCTCTCCACACAGGACGAAACCATCGGCAATCTGCTCGCCACGCTGGATCGACTGAAACTGCGTGAAGACACCATCATCGTCTTCCAGAGCGACCACGGCCACAGCCACGAGGAACGCGCCCATCACGGAGGCGGCAGCGCTGGCCCATATCGCGGGGCGAAGTTCAGCATGTTCGAGGGTGGCCTTCGCGTGCCTGCGATCATCAGCTGGCCCGGCAAACTGCCCGAG
>PBVU01000101.1:0-23297 GCA_002728775.1 Verrucomicrobiales bacterium
ACCTTGTTGACCTTGTTGACCTTGTTGACCTTGTTGACCTTGTTGACCTTGTTGACCTTGTTGACCTTGTTGACCGTCGCCCTTGTTTTCGTTCTTCGCGGCATCGCCCAGCTTGCCGGCGGCTTCGGCCATGGCTCCGCGGGCAATGTCGTTCATCCGCCGGATGGCATCCGCCATCTCGGCCTTTGAATCCGGGGTGATGTCAGGATTGCGCTGTGACTCGCGAAACAAGCCCTCCAATTCCTTCGCCAACTTTCCAAGATCGCGAGCCACCTCACCTTGGTCTTCCGCCTGTCCGCGCAGGGATTGGGTGCCGGCTTCGGTGTTCAAGTCTCCGGAGTTCTTCAGGTTTCGCCCGCGATCAATCAGGCTTTCCTGTTCTCGGACAATGTTATCCAACTCGGCCAGCTTGCGCTTGAATTCCTCCTGGATGATCTTGGCGTGTTCAGCGGCCGTGACGATGCGGATGTGGAACGGCTGCGACACATACTGCCGGCCATCCTTGTGGAAGTGATAGTCACGCGCCACGAGATGCAACGTGACATCGGTGCCATGGCTCAAGCCCAGAACGCGGGCGATAAATTTGTAGGTGTGGTCAATCCGCGTGGTGTAGGGATCCCCCTTGGCCAGTTCAATCTCGCCATTCTTGAATTCCTCTTCCGAGCCAATTTTCTTGGCGGACCAGCGCAAGCGAAGATCATAAAGGCCCAAGTCATCCTGAGCGAAGACCGGGATTTCAAATGCTCGATCAGCAATTATCGCCTCGGTCCGCACCACGGGATCATCCCAACTCGTGTGCCAGTTGGTCCAATCCGCCTTCGGCTCCTCGTCGGGTACCAACTCGACCTTGCTGGCCCACTGGTCGTCCTCGTTGTTGGCCAACTCAAACTCATCCTTCCAACGGGTCACCTTCAGCTCAGCCTTGTTAGCATTCCCCAGCGGCAGAGCCACGGTGTGGATGCGCTGGGCGTAACGAGTGGAAACGGGGACGAGCTGGTTGTGCCACGGCTCGATTTCCAGTGCCGGCGACTGAAGGGCGAGGCCTAGGGGCTTGACGCTGTCCAGCACTTCGGTGGTCACCATGCCCGCGGGCAGACCCAGTTGCCGGGCCTGCAGGGCGAGGTCCGCGGTTGAGGCCGGCACAAGCTGCGGAGTGGTGGTTTCCATGGCCGCCCGAAGCGCATCGAGATCCTCAACAGGCAACTGCGAAAGATAGAGGCGCAACAGATTCTCGCGCGTGACCAGTTCCGCGGGCAGGCCCAGTTGATCCATCCAGTCCTCCCGATGACCCGGGTTGGCGGCAAGATCGTAAAGCGCACTGCGCAGTCGGCGAATGTCCCGGCGGGTCAACTCCGCGGACACCCAGTAATCCGCGCCGGAAAGAGACCGAAAATCAGCAGAAGCCACCTCGAAGGTTACCCGCGAACCACGCGGCAAACCGTTCAGCCCACCCGCCTCGCGATGGGCCGGTTTCCGTTCCAGATAACTGGGGTAGTCCACTCGGGCAGCCTTGCTGGCACTCAATGTGGGGCGACTAACGGGCTGGATGAAAATACGCCTTTCAACGTCAACGAGGTCGATGGTCACATCGCCGTGATCTGAACGACCACCCAGTTCAAAGGATAACTCTCCGCGCAACCGGCCGTCCTTACCCAGAGTGACATTCTTTAAATCCACGACCTCGGATCTGGAACCGTCGTGAATCGTAGCCTGAAGAGTGTCGGGGAGAATCTGGCCGGCGACACCAGCAATGTCCGTCTCCATGCCAAGCTTGTCGGCCATGAATTTTTCCGCGCCACTGGCAGCGTTGACCGCGCCATCGCGCCAATGAGCGAAGCGCTCCACGAAGGGGTCAGCCTCAAAGCGGGATTTCAACTGGCTCTTCTCGCCGGAAGGCACAAGGAAAATGTTTTTAATGGAACCGGCGCGGCCCACAATGTTGCTGATCTCAATGAAACGAGACCGGCCATCATCTCCCACCACCTCGAACATCGCCCCGCCATCGGGCAACGGGTGCCATGCTTTCACACGATTGCGGTCAATACGGCGATTGACATCCACGTCCTCCTCCCCCACTTGGGCGAGGGTCAGGCGCTCGACATCGCCCACGGGATTGGCCAGACGATGAGCCTTATTCTTGAAGATGGCGGGCATCCAAACCGCCGGCAGGGCCACGAGAGCCACAAGCGCCATCGCACCCACGCTATAAAACTTGGTCTTGCGGGTGGCCACCACGGCCCGGAAATCATAGTCGCCCGCCTCGCTGGCCACCTGAGCAATCGCCGCCTTGCGAAGACTCTCGGACGCGTAAGCCGGAGCCGTCTCGGGGTCGGCCAATTCGACAATGCCCAACAACCGATCACCCAGCTTGCGGTAGCGCTGTTGGACGAGGTTGGAAAGCTCATGACTGCCGCGCTTGTTGAAGACCCAATTGTTCAGCCAGAACCAGGCAAAATAAGCCGCGGAACCCGCCGCCATGCCGAAGAGCAACAGTCGCACCGCCATGGATGTCTCGGAGGCCAGATCAGCCACGAAAAAGACGAGGTAAGACAGGAACAGGCCAAGGGCCACGCCACTGGCGGCGAGGAGGGTGTCAACCCACCAGAGCTTGCGCTCGAGGCGGCCGAACTGGGCGCGCAGGGCGACCGGGAGTTCCTTGGAAAGTTGAGCGTTTTTCTTCATGGCATTTTCCCCGTTTTCAACTGCATTTTGGGCACCGCACAATCGTCTGGCGTTCATCGTAGTTTGACGGCTAAACCAGTCCGATCACCTTACGCATTGTCCAGTAAATCGCAAGCAGCAAAAGGATCAAGCCGCCCCACCATGGATCCGCCCACAACTCGTAGACTTCCACCTCGGGCGTATAACGGCTGCGCTCGGTGATCCGCTGCAAAAATGGCGTCAAATCGGCCAGCGCGTGGGTATCCCCGCGAGTGTCGCGGGCCAGCTGCGTCAGCACGGCGTGCTTGATGGGGCGACCGACGATTTCGATCACCTCGTCCTCCACCCGCAGCACCTTCTTGACCTCCCGCAAATATTCACGGCGACCATCGACAATTTTCACCTGATCCGGCGTGTAGGTATGCAGGAGATAATCTCCGGCCAGCTCCATCTTAAAATCCGCCGTGTAGGTTCCGAAGCTGCCCTCAACAGGACGAAACTCTACACCCGTCACCACGGTCCCATCGGGCCTTGTGATATCCGCCACCACGCGGTCTTGCCCACCCACACCCGCCCTGTCTCCAATGATGGCCTCGAGTTTGACGGTCTCTTTGAGTCCGGGCCGTTCCGGCGTCAGGATAAGTCGCATCCCCTTGCCAATGGCCAGCTTGCGCTTGTGCCCCATCCAGCGCACCACCTGCCCCCAGAAGGCGTAATGGTAACGATCCTCCACGCCGCGCCGCCATCGCCAAGCGCTGTCCGTGCCCATAAACAACACGTGACCATTACCGGCCTGAGCGGTGACCAATAAAGGCAGGAAGCCATATTGGTTGCGCTTGGTCGAATGAATGGCGAGAATTTGCGAACCCGGCAGTGGCGCATCCCGCAGCACACCGGCGTGCCAGAAGAACCCCGGCAACGCGCGCCGCCATAGCTCATCATTTAAAAACTCATCCTCCTCAAGCAAAAGCAATGGGCTCACACGGCCCTCGGGCAACAGGCTGAAACGGGATTCCGCCCGCGTCCAGTCGCCCATGGGCATTCTGGTATCGTAAACCACTGGCAGGAGGTCTGCCAAGGGATGCGGCACAAACAGGGACCGGCCGGGCTTAAGGTCATCCCAGTCCACGCTCGGGTTGGCGTATTCCAGAGTGCGCGGTGCCACACCATGTTCGTTGGCAATGGACTCGCGAGTCTCGCTGCCCGTGTTCGCCACGGTGTGTTTCTTCCAGCGATAAAAACTCAACTGCCGCCCCAACGCCCCGGGCATAAACACAAGACCCGCGGATTGATGTTCCACCAAGGCGCGAATCTGGTCAGCCTGCTCCTCGCTCAAACCGCCCGGTCCCAAGCCGACATCCCCCAGAAAGATCACGTCAAAATCTGCAAGGGAAACCGGGCCGGGGTCGGGCAGGCCGCGCAATTCCTTGGGCCGTATCATGGGCGGGAAGGCTTCGAGATAACCATTGCTACCATTCCATGTCTGCTGTGGCATGCCGGGGTGCAGCAGCAGCGCGCGCACGTCTACATCCTCAGCACGGGTCAGGGCGTTGCGCAAATAACGGTATTCCCAACGGGGCCGCGATTCAATGATGAGCACGTTGTTCGTGTTGGGCCGCACGTGGATGGAGAATCGCTCAAAATTGTTCGTCTGGTTAAACTCCTCCGGCGCAATAGGCACGCGCACTTCGAAGGTCTGGTTGCCCTCGCGCGTCGCCGGCCAAATGAAGGAACCGGTAGCCTCGCCACGGGCATCCACCTCGATCTGGCGCGAGTCCACCGTTTTCCCGCGCACATTGGCCAGAAACACGTTGGTAGTAATGCCCCGGGTGAGATGGTTCCGAATGCGAAATGGAATGGCGACCCGGTCATCAATGACACCAAAGGAAGGCACATCCAGCAGTTCCAGTTCCACATCCGCCGGATAGGTCAGACTGCCGAGGTTGGTGACGGTGTGAAGCACTACCCTGTTGTCGCGTAACAACCGCGCGGCCTCCTCAGTGGGCGCCTTGCCCTCGGTGCGATCTCCATCGGACAGCAGCAGCATGGCACGCAGGTTGTCATATTCGGTGGTCTCGTGAACAATCGCGGCATTGATGTCCGTGGAAGGCCGGGTGCCGTTGGCTTCCGGCGAGGGGCGATCGAATTCCTTCAGGTAAACATTGGCTGAGATCCCATTTGTTTTAAAGCCCTCTTCAATCAACTCAGCCAAGCCCAAGAGACGCGCGGCGGGCGCAGGCTCGATCAATTTGCCTTCGCGCCGGACCTGTAGTTTCACCTCCGCGCCCGACTCATATTCCGCCAACAAACTGCCTAAGCCGCCGGAGGTGCTGTTGCCATCGATGCCCACCAGCAGGTCACCCGCCTTCAGGCCCGCCATCTGCGCGGGGGATGGCTTGTAAACCTTGAGGATGCGCGCGCCATTGCCCTCGTCGCGCGTCAAGGCCCCCAGCCCACCCAGACGCGCGTTGAGCAGTTGCTCGCGCGTCAAGAGTTGGCCGCTACCCAGATCCACATCCTCGGTGGCCATGCTACCCGAGCGGTCGGCAAGAATGACTACATCAATTTCCTTGTCCTCCTGCCGGGGCAATTCACGGTCGTATTCCGGCTTGCAGAGCGTAAACAGGATGAGCCCCATGGTAACGAACCGGAGGGTTTCAAGAAAAGCCACACCCGCGCCACGACGGCGATACCAGTTCACCAAGCACAGCACACCCGTGACGCCCCACGTCACGAGGACGAAAATCAACACCCCGAGGGGTACATCTGTGCGCGGCCATTCCATGGTCATGTAGCAGCGGCAGCGGTTCGGCGGCCAGCCACGGCTTCATCGGAAGAACGGGGGATCACCAGCAGCGCCTCACCGAGCAACACCGCCGCCATGATGATCAGGAACCAGCGCCAGACCTCCTTCGGCCCGTCGGTGGATGATGCTTCACCCGCCGCGCCTGTCTCCCAATGCACATGAACCGGCACACTGCCGAAAAGGCCCTGCACCAGATCTTCCTGTTCTTCCGCAAAAAACTGCCAGTCATCCTCCGTCATCGGGCGGTTGAGCGCAATAAATTCCCCCATCTCCGACTGGTACACGCCCGCGTTGCGCCGGTAGTCCGCGGTCTCCACTTCGCTGGACACCACCTTCCAAGTGGAATCTGCCGGCGGCTCGAACGTCCCGCAAACGCGTGTATGTGAAACCGAATAGCTGCCCGCGCCCAGCGCCTCGCCAGTGCGAATCAGGCGGTCCATCATCACCACGAAAAACCACTGCTCATGCAGACTCGACCAGGCTTCGTCCGGACGCGTGGCACAAAAATAAACCTGCCCGCGTCCCACCAGCTTGCGCGTCAACAGGGGCCGGTCATCGCTAAAGCGGGCCATCACATAGTGTCCTCCCTCAAATACATCCACCTGCCCGCGCCAACGTTCCAGGAAAGGCCAAATCTCGTCCACCAATTCACGACGCGCCACGCCCGGTTGGGCAGCGTCCAGCGATTTCACTGGATCCACCAGCTGCGCCCTGAAATCCGTCGCCCGCGTGCCCGGCCACAGGGTGCTCCCCAGTCGACTCAAGTGTTCCGCCGTGGTCTCCAGTGCCTTTTGCATTTCGCGAATCAACGCCCCGTCCGGCGTCTCCTGCGCGCGCAACGCCTCGGCCTTCTCCCACGCCAACTCCATCGCGTTAAAAGCCTCCACCCCGTGGTCACGCAACGTGTTTCGGCGCACGGTGATGAGGTCGCGCACTGGCAAGGTCAGGTTGTTTTGTGAATTGGCCAAGGGCCCCTCGCGTTCACGCCAACCCGTCACGCGATAGCCATCGGGCTGCTCTTCGTCATTCGCCGGACGCGCCACCCGCCAATTGGCCAAGGCCTCGCCGGCTCCATTGGTGGCCGCCTGAACCCCCTGCCATTCCATTCCGGCAAAGGATCGGCCACTGACTTGATTGGTCTCCGACGGTGGAAAGAAGATTAAGACTCCACCCTCGGCCACGTAGCGCATCAACTGTTCCGACACTGGCCCTTCCGGCAAGGGATCCTGCCATGCCACGGTGGCGTATTTGGCAAAAGCCGTGGCATTCAAGTTGCCCGGTGCCAACACATGCGCCAAGCGGTTGGTGCCGCCGTCGTAAAAGGGATCCGCCGCCCGTCGAATATTGTCTGTGGCCGCCTCCGTTCCTAACCCAATGATGGCGGACTGAGCCATCTCGGGACTGGGGCCGTAAACAAAGTAGGCACGGTTGTCGCGAGGATTGTCGTCGATTGCAAACGGATCGTCTGCATCCGTACCCAGCCCAATTTGCACAAACCCCCACCCAATCTCCGGCGTGCCCGGCGGCGCCTTGAAACTCACGTTGATGGGCAGTGTGGACCCCTTGACTTTCACGCGTTGATGTTTGACCGCAATATTGCTCGGCGGCACATTGGTCCCATTGAGATGATAAAGCAGGCTGAGCGTTTTCTCGGCCTTTGAGGAGGTGTGGAACTGCACGACTAAATTCAGTTCCTCCGGCGCCGTGCGTGGATCGCCACGCCGCGCTTCCAGCACGCGCAGCGAAACATTGTTGGTCACCGCCCGAGTCTTAGCCAGCACCTGTACACTGGCCTTGAACGGGTGTTCCTCCCCCGACAAGCCTTCGGCCACCTTGGCCCAGCGCCCGCTGGCTTCAGGCCGCCAGTTGTCCTCCTGCATGTCCGAGGCGATAAAGACCATGCAATCGCCGGACCGGTTCTTGCCCAACCAATCCGATGCCTGTTCCAGCAGGCGAGGCATGTTGACCGCCGTATCCGTGGCATTGAAATCAAACTGGCTCTCCAGTGGTTCCAACCTGTCCACCCGCTCCGGCGTGCCCACCACGGAATCCAGATACCAGATTTCCGTGCCGGGAAATTTGTTAGCCGTATCAGAGATCCGGGCCAATGCGGCTTCCCGCTTGCTCAGGCTAGAGCCATCCTTGCTATCCATGCTCACGGAACGATCCAGCACGATGAGGATGGTTTCCGGATCGCCGGTCATCATGCCCCCCAGCCATGTACCCGCTAGCGGACGGCTGAGTGCCAGGATCAACGCTAGTACCGCCAAGACTCGAAGTGCCAGCACGAGGTACTGGCGAATCTTGTTAAACCGCGTGCTCTTCCGCGAAGCGATGCGCAGGAACATCATCGCCGCCCAGTCAATTCGCCGGTGGCGCAAACGGTTGAAGAGATGGATCAGCACCGGCAGAAGCGCTAGCGGCCATCCGTACTTCAGCACGTTTAAGTTGATGAACTGGTCTAACATGGGTGCTTACTTGGCATACATCTCGCGTTCCACAAGGAAATCGGCGATAACTTCCTCATAACTGGCGTCCGTGGAGACGCGGCGATAATCAGC
This sequence comes from Verrucomicrobiales bacterium, assembly GCA_002728775.1. Taxonomy (GTDB): domain Bacteria; phylum Verrucomicrobiota; class Verrucomicrobiia; order Limisphaerales; family UBA1100; genus UBA6614. Next base: position 8,029 of record PBVU01000101.1, read on the forward strand.
TTGGAACTTGTTACAGCCCTCATGCAATTTCACCAGATACTCGTCCACCGCAGCGAGGTACTGGTCGCGGATAACCTCCGGCTCAGCCAGCAACACACTGTTGTCCTCCAAGTCCACGAATCGCATGGGCCGGTCAAAATCAAACTGAATTTCCTCCGGGTCAAGCAGGTGGAAAACGGCAAAGTCATGCTTCTGGAAGCTCAAGTGCTGGAAACAGTGGATCAACTCGTCCACATCACAAAAGAAGTCCGAGATGATAATCACCAGTGCCCGTTGCCGAATGCGCTCGGCCAGCTCGTGCAGGTGATGCACCAGTTGCGTCTCGCCCTTGGGCTGGACGTGGGCAAGCGTGTCGAAGACATGCTTCAAGTGGGCGGGATTGCGGCGAGGTGGGATGTCGATGAGTTTCTGGTCGCTGTAACATTGCAGCCCCACCGCATCGCCTTGATGCGCGGTGAGATAGGCAAAGGTGGCGGCAATGCGGCGGGCATAGTCGAACTTCCGTTCCCCCACGCGGCCGAATCCCATTGACCCACTGCAATCGAGCACGATGTAGTTGCGCAGGTTGGTATCCGCCTCAAATTCGCGAATGTAATAGCGATCCGTCCGGGCCAGAACCCGCCAGTCGAGCAGGCGCGGGTCATCACCGGGCACATATTTGCGGTACTCGGCAAACTCCACACTGGAACCGCGGTGCGGGCTGCGGTGTTGCCCCGTGATCGTTCCGACCATCGGCACTCGGGCATGCATGAACCGATGCATCAAGCGGCCCAGCACCTCGCCATCGAGGAACTCACTGTAGGACTGCTCAGCCACCGGCGGCCACCTCGCGCTGTGCCTCCACCAGTTTGTCGATCACGAACTTGCTGTCCACGCCCTCGGCCTGCGCCTGGAAGTTGGTCAGGATGCGGTGGGTCAAGACCGGCTGGGCCACAGCCTCGATGTCCTCCATCCGGGTCAGGTAGCTGCCGTGCAACACTGCCCGCGCCTTGGCGCCCTTGACGAGGTATTGAACCGCGCGCGGGCCGGAACCCCACGTCACCCATTTCTGGACCCAGTCCAACGCGCCTTCATACTTAGGCCGCGTCATCCGCACCAATGCCACCGCGGCATCGTACACGTGATCTGGCACCGGCACACGCTCCACCAGGTCCTGATATTTCATCAACGTTGGCCCATCGACCACCTTCTTTAGGTCTGCCGTTGCCGTCACAGTGGTCTCCCGTGCGATGCGCTTCTCCTCTTCCTCGGATGGGTAATCCACCTCAATGAGGAACATAAACCGGTCCTGTTGCGCCTCGGGCAACGGATAGGTTCCCTCCTGCTCGATCGGGTTCTGCGTGGCCAACACAAAGAACGGCTCGGGCAACGCGCGGTGCACACCTCCCGTGGTCACCCGATGCTCCTGCATGGCCTCCAGCAGCGCACTCTGGGTCTTGGGCGGCGTCCGGTTGATCTCGTCCGCCAACACGATGTTCGCGAAGATCGGCCCCTTCACGAATTCAAACTGCCGCCGGCCCGGCGTCTCGCTGTCCTGCAAAATTTCCGTGCCCGTAATGTCACTGGGCATCAGGTCCGGCGTGAACTGGATGCGGCTGAACTCCAAGCTCATGATCTTCGCCAGCGAGTTGACCATCAGCGTCTTCGCCAAGCCCGGCACACCCATCAGCAGACCGTGTCCACGACTGAGGATGCAGATCAACATTTTCTCGATCACCTCGTCCTGGCCAATGATCACGCGCGCCATTTCATCGCGCATCACCTGGTACTGTTCCCGCAGGTCCTGGATCGCCTGCACGTCCTCCTCCGAAACCTGAGCGGCATCACCGCCCTCGGCTCCATCGGGTAAATACAATTTTCGCATGGTAAATATGTGTGCTTGCCGGATAAGTCAGACGACGAAGCGTCGCAAAATGCTTCATCTCGCGCAATGGAATTCCTAACTCATTCGAGACAATGCCATTTTTCCCGAACTCTTATGACACAACAAACCATCTCCCGACTCCGTCACCTGGCCCGCATCGAAGCCACCCACCCCCAAGCCAGTCCCACCAACAAACCCGCCGCGTGGGCTGTGTTCGCGATTGGCATAAACGGCAGGAAACACAGGAAAAACCAGATCATCAAAAACATGAACGTCGATTCATCCAGCTCAATCCCGGCCCTGGGGTCACGCCTGCCGCGCATCCAAGCATGCCCCGCCAAGCCATAAACCACCCCCGACATGCCACCAAACTGCGGACCATACTCGAACACCGGCGGCAAATTGACCCAGAACTGAGCCACATTACTAACAACTGCAGCCACCAACAAAAATAATGCAAACCAACCTGTCCCCAGCCTCCCCTCGAACTCCCCCCCCAACCGGTGGAGCCACATCATGTTAAACAAAATGTGCAGGATTCCAAAATGAAGGAAGGCCGGGGAGAACAGACGCCAAACTTCCCCATTCAATACCTCTGGCACCCCGGGATTCCATTTTATCATGGGCCCCTCCCGAATGATCGCCGTTATACTCAAGGCCTGCCGTAGCCCCTTGCCCATCTCGGTCTCCAGCAGGATAAACACCACCACACACAACCCCATCAGCCCATACGTCAAGTGGGGTGCGGCCACGAACTGCCGGCCGAAAATTTCCGTGCGCACATCCACCTGCCGCTTTCGCGCGCGCTGATCCTCCTCCGCTTCACGTTCCCGCATGCCCCCCGCGCGTGCGTGCGCCTTGCGGTACTTGCGAGCATCCGGGTTGGCCAGAAACGCCTCCAACTCCGCACTCGCCGTGCTCAGTTGGTCGTCATCATAAACCCAGATCGTCCACTCCCCACCGTCTTCATCCACCTCATTCTCGATGCCGCGAACATACAGGTAGTCCCCAAACAGCTTGGCTTGCTGCTCATCCGCAATCTCTCCAATCGGCCGCATCCTACTCCAAACCCGCCCGTTTCTTGATCGCCTTTACGTCCAGCTTACGGATGTAACGCTCCAGATTCACGAATACCTTGTGGAATCCATAACCACCCTCCTTCATTTCACGAATGGCCTCCGCCTTGGTCCAGCTCTGCACCGCGACACGATAAATGGCGCACATCGTTCCCGTCCGGTCAGAGCCATGCTGGCAATGCACCAGTACCGGCTGCCGTCTTGGATCCGTCACAATCTGAAGAAACCGAACCACCTCCTTGTCCTCTGCATGCCAAGCCTTCATGTAGATATGCTCATAGCCCAACCCAGTGTCGCCAATCTTCTTCCGATCCGAATGAAACGACCGCAGATTAACCACCGTGCGAATGCCCAGCTTCTTGAAGGTCACAAATCCCTCCGCCGACGGCTGCGCGCTGCGATACAACGCATCGCTCACCTTGTAAACATTGCCAGCACCCTTCACCTGCAGCCTCTTAGCCCACCGCCGGTCACGTTCCGCCGCCCCGACTCCAAAGGCCGCGATTAGCAGCGTCAGTCCAATCGCTTGATGTAAATGTTTCGATACCATACATCCTGCCCATGGTCCTGCAACCCGATGTGTCCCTTGCGCGGGAGATCCTTCAGTGCCGTCCGGAATTTGTTTCGCGACCCGTCCGGGTTTTGGTTCCCCTTCACCCAGTGGTCCAGGTTGGCACTGACCACTTCCTTGCCGTTCAGGATCACGTTCACCATCGGCCCCCGACAACTGACCCGCATCTTATTCCATTCGCCTGCCGGCTTGGCCGCGTTCACCTTGGGTGCCATTGCGTCATACAGCGCGCCCATGTCGTGCTTACCCACTTTCGCCTTGCCCGCCGAGTCGAGCACTTGGATTTCAAATCCGCCCTGCACTGCGTTCTTGGGGTTGGTCCGGAAAAACACCCCACTGTTGCAGCGCTTTGCAAGTTTTACCTCCAAGTCCAGAATGAAGTCGCCAAAACTCTCTTCGGTCCAAACGTAGCCCCCACCCGGTTTGCGTGCAAGCACCCCACCCTCTTCCACCGCCCAGCCGCCCGGCTTGGCCTTCCAACCCTTGAGATCCTTGCCGTTGAACAACTTCACAAATCCCGGCGGCAATTGATCCGCACACAGGGAACCCGCCGCCAACGCGGCACACAAGACGACCCCGGAAAATAGTTTCATACGCGCGAACCATCCCCCGCCCCACTCCAATTGGCAACGCAAATTGCCACAGCCAGCGGGCACCTTACTCGAACCTGCGCCGCCATTCACGAGACATTCGTACCCGCCGATCTTCCCCACTCAAGGGAGTGATGACCACCGCCAGCCCGTTGTTGTCCGCGTGCTGCATCCCCTTTTCCATGCCCAGCACACTGATGGCCGTGGCTTGGCAATCCGTTTCCCTCGCCTTGATGGCGATGACTGTAACCATGATGCGATTCGTGAGCCCCACACCCGTACGCGGATCCACAATGTGCGAATAGCGGCGGCCGCCAATTTCCACAAATTGAAACGTATCACCCGACGTGGACACCGCGCAGTCGCTCAGGCGATACGTCCGCTCATAAAGGTTCCCCTGTTGGTCCAACGTGGGGATTTTCACCGGCCATCCATCCCTGCCCGGCGGCGGGCCGCCGATGGCAAAATCTCCACTGGCAGCGCAGAGGGCCCGATGGATTCCGTGCCGGCTCAGGACGGCCAAGGCCTCATCCGCTGCCCATCCCTTGGCAATGCCACCAAGATCCAGACGCATATTCGGCACCAAACAAGTCACGTTGGGACCATTGGGATCGAGTTGTAGTTTTTTATGCCCGGCAATCCTGCCTGCCGCCTGCAACTCTTCGGCCACAGCCAAGCGCTTCTGGCGGCGGGATTTCCGCCAAAGCCGCGTGTATGGGCCGGCCGTGATGTCAAAGGCACCATCTGTCTCGCGGGCCAGCATCTGACCACGCTGAAGAATGCTGAAAAGCTCCAGACTTGTTTTCACGGGTTGGCCGGCCGGTTGACCGGTCAACCGGCTAAGTTCGCTTTCAGGTTCGTAATCGCTGAAGATTCCATTGAGCACATCAACACGCTCAAAGACTTCAGCAGCTGCCCGGCGCGCAACGGCTTCATCCGGCGCATAAAACTTGACGACAAAATCCGAACCCATCCGAGGCTGGGCATAGTGAAACAGACGCCACCCGGATTCGGGGGGCGAAGAAATGCACCCCGACGAAAAGACAGCCGACAGTAAAATGACAAACCAAACAGCCATATGCTCCGACAACAGACCCCGTCCTTCAGGAAATCCAGGCATAAAAAAACGCCCGCGCTTCCACGCGGGCGCTCGTGCATTGGTTAAATCAGCTTTTTAAACCACTCATTGTTGCCGGGCACGGCAATGGGGTAGGCGCCGTCCTCGTCGGGCAAGCTCGGAGGTGTTCCGGTCCAAGTGCCATTTGCGTAGCCAATGTCATCCGGCATGAGGACAACCTTGCTGTTCAAGGCCTGATCCCACGTGATGCGCTTGCCGGTATAGGTGGCTAAGCGGCCCAAGACAGAGGTCATCGTGCTTTTCGCACCATACTCGGCCTCGTTATGGGGCTTGTTGTTGCGAATGGCATCGAACAAGACATCGTGCTCAACCTGATAGGCGTTCTTTGAACGCTGGCCAAAGCGCCACTTCAACTCGCCCTTGAGATTCACAAAGGCCTTGCCACCCACGTTAGCCCGCCCCTTTGTGCCGGTGACCCATTCGCTGACGCTGTTTTGGCAACCACGGATATGGCGGCATTGGCTGTAATTGCGCGAGCCGTCGGCGTACTCGAATTCCACAAAATGATGGTCGAAAATCTCGCCATACTTCTTGTGCGTGCGCACCTCGCGCCCGCCCATGCCTGATGCCGCCACCGGATACTGGAAGCCCTTCACCCAGTTGATGACATCCAGGTTGTGAATGTGCTGCTCGCAAATGTGGTCGCCGCACAGCCAAACGTAGTAGTACCAGTTCCACATCTGGTATTCCATCTCGTTGGCCACCTGTTCGCGCGTCCGACGCGGGTCCCACACACCGCCGCCGTTCCAGTAGCTACGCATGCTGGTGATCTCACCCAGTTCGCCATCCTGTAGACGCTTCACCGTCTCCTGATAGCCGGCATCGTGGTGCCGTTGCAAACCCACGCCAACCTTCAGATTCTTCTTCTTCGCTTCCTTGGCCGCTTCCAAGACGATCCGCACACCATGCGCATCAGTCGCCACGGGCTTTTCCATAAAGACGTGTTTACCCTGCTTCACGGCCTCGGCAAACATGTAGGGGCGAAAGCCCGGGGGCGTTGTGAGAATCACCACGTCGGCCAGCTCGATCGCCTTCTTGTAGGCATCGGGGCCAACGAATTTCTGTGCCTCGCCCACCTCAACGCGTTCCTTCTGATTTCTGAACTGGGCCGAGATGTTGTTGAGACTGCCGTCCAACCGCTCACGAAAGGCATCAGCCATGGCCACCAGCTTCACGGGGCCCTCGGTGGAAAGCGCCTGTTTCGCCGCGCCTGTGCCTCGGCCGCCGCAGCCCACCAGAGCAACACTCACAGTGTCATTGTCCGCCGCGTGCGCCACGCGCTCGATGGGCAGTTGGCTGAGCACCGCGCCCGCGGCCGCGGCCTTGCCGGATTGCTCCAGAAAGGAACGGCGGTTAAAGGGATTTTTGGGGTTATCTTTTTTCATGACAATAAAATAGGTTCTCAATTTGTCGTTGGTGGGGAAACTCTAGCGGGATTCCCCGGGCTGTCCATCCAATTTCGGGGCTATTTCTTTTCATTGGGCTTGGCGGCCACCTTTTCCACGGGCCGACCAATGTTCCAAATTTCCCGCATCTGTCCTTTCGTCGGCAGTGTCAGGGGTCGCACAATCCGGAATCCCACAAACCGTGCATCCGTGTGGTACCAGATACTCTTGGGCAACTGCGGGTCCTGCATCTTCCAGTCCGGATGCGAGGACACGCGGACGGCGCTGCGCAGATCCTCGAATTTCATGAACGGGTCGTACGAGCCGCCACGCACCACGCGCGGATAAAGCTTTACCGGCTTCACCCACGGATCCACCAACACGCCCTTGGCCGGCTGGTAGGGCGCGTATGCATCCAGCACCCACTCCGCCACGTTGCCGTGCATGTCGTAAAAACCCCACGGGTTCGGTTTCTTGGAGCCCACCTTCTGGTACTTGGGCGTAAAGTTGATGGGGTCCATGCTGTTATTCTTGTGCCACGCAAACTGGCTGATTTCCCCCGTGCCATCGCCCCACGAAAAGGCCGTCTCTGTTCCCGCGCGGCAGACATACTCCCACTCCGCCTCGGTGGGCAGCCGATAAAAAATCCCCGTCTTTGCAGTCAGCCACTCACAGTATTTCAGGGCTGCGTGGTGCGTCATGCAGATGGCCGGATGCGACCCCGTGCCCATGCCAAAGTCCATGTTCACATAGGGCTTGGTCGGCGTTGACACCGAGGCGAGATAGTACTCGTCCGTCTCGGAAATCAGATCCTTTGTCGTCTCCTCTCGATCATAATACATGAACTTGTGGTATTCATCCCAGGTCACCTCATGCTTACCCATCCAGAAGGGAGACACCTTCACCATCCGCTGCGGTCCTTCATCTTTTCGCCGGCCCTTCTCCCCCTCGGGGCTGCCCATCTTGAAAATGCCCCCTCTCACCGGCAACATTTCGAAGGACACCAGCGTCCCTGCCAGCTTCTGCTTGTAGGGCTTCATCTCGGCCGCCTTTACCGGCTTGTGGCCGGCCATGATCTTGCGATGAATAGCATCCACGATCTTGCCTTCGTCCTCCTCCTTCACCGCCTTCTTGCGAGGCTTCAATTCCAGACCTTTTGGCCAATAGGCCCCTTCCTCAATCCACAGTTTCACCAGCGCAATCTCCTCCTTGGTGGGGCGCTGCTCCTTCTTTGCCGGCGGCATGATCAACTCGTCATCCTTAGGCAGGGTCATCAATTCGTAAATCGTGCTTTCCGCCGGCTTGCCAGGCGTCACTCCTGTTCCCTCGCGCCCCCCTTCAAATGCAAGTTCCTGAACATCCATTCGGAATTTGCCTCCGTGCTCCTTTGCAAAACCCTCCCGGTGACATCCCACACAGTTGTACTCCAGGATCGGCTGAATCTGCTTCACGAAATCTACCTTACCCGCCCCTGCCTGCTCCGCCGCAACAACCGCCGCCGCCAGCAGAACTCCGGACATAAAACCGAAAAAACGCATAAACATGGTCGGCATAATGAAACGAACCTCCTTCAAAAAGTCAATCATCGGGACATTCTCCCGCGTCATAGCCGTCACTCCACAATCAATGAATCCTTCAACAATTTGCGGGCCGCCTCCGCTTGATCCGTGCTGATGGCAATGATCCCCCAGCCCTGTGACCGCCGAATGATGCGAATGCTACGCACCGGAATATCCGCCTCCTTAAAGTCCATCGCCACCTTGGCCAGTGCTCCCGGCTCATCCTCCACCCGGACCAGCAACGCATCCTCCGTCACCGCCGGATAACCCGCATCCCGCAACACCATCAGTGCGCGGTTGTATTGATCTACAGTCATCAACAACACATCCGCGCCCTCCACCGCAAGCGCATTCAGCGTCTCGATGTTGACCTCTTCCCGCGCGAGGAGCGCCGCGATGTCCGCTGTCAATCCATGCCGGCTTTCCGTCACGATCGTGATCTGCTTCACGCCGCCTCCTTTCGGGCCGCCACAATATCCGCCGCCAAGGCATCGATTTTCCCCCGCGTAACATGTGGCATCACAACCACGTGTCCGCAATCGTCCTGCACGGCGATTTGCCATTTTTGCAACACCTCCTCTGGCGGCCTTGGAATGACCACCGTGACTGCGTGCGGATTCCGCCACGCCTCCAGCCCAATGCCGCGAATCCGCCGCACCGCATAATCCGCGCGCTCCAGGCAACCCGCCACCATCCGCGTAAAACCCTCGCGGCCATGCCGCCGAATTGCCTGCCATAACATCAGCGGTGTAATCCCATTGCGCGACCCGGTGATGGTTGTATCCAGCGTCCCCACATACTCGATGCTCCGGGCAATGCGATCCACCGCGCCCTTCCGCGCCAGCGCGATGCCGCACGGCATCGGAGCCCCGATAAACTTGTGGCCACTAATGGACAGGCTGTCGATGCCCGCACGGAAGTCAAACACCGGCGCATCCTCAATAAACGGCAGAGTCATCCCGCATAAGGCTGCGTCACAATGGATGTAGTGCACTGGAATCGCCAGTTCCCTCAAGATGCCCTGGATGCGCCCCACGTCATCGTGCCCCTCCCGCATGGTGGTGCCAATGTTCGCGAAAATAATGGGAGGCATCTCCCGGTGGATTCGCAGTGTCTCGCGCAAGTCCGCATAATCCATCTCTCCATTTGGCTGCGAACGGATCATGATGTGCGGCATGCGAAGCAGCCGGAGGTTTTTGCTCACACTGTAATGCGTGTCCTGGCTGTAATAAACCATTCCCTCGGGATGAAGCTCCCGCGCCAGATAAAGACCATACAGGTTGCCCTCCGTCCCTCCGTTGGTCACGTAGCCCCACCAGTCCTCTTCTGGCGCATGCATCAACTCCGCAAACCACGCCAACACCTCCCGTTCAAATTCACGCGTGTGCAGGTGGTATGTGCAGGGGTTAAAGGGATCGCCGACGTTGTTGACCGGCAGGGAAAGAAAACGGTACAGGTCCGAGTAATCGAATCGCCCCGTGCAGGGGTACCCCACAAACGTCTCACGCTGGGCGCGCAATTCCCCCAGCAGCAAGTCCAGCCGCGCCTCATCCGGCGCAGACAACCCGGACGCAGGTTTATTATCGGGCAGTTTCAAGCCCCACAATATACCTCATCGCGGCCCGGACAGCAAACGCACCTAGTTGGTGCGCCGCTTCAAAATGACCGTGTAATTCGTCGAGGTCGGCTGGAAATGGAACGGCTCCCAACCCTCTGCGCCCAGCTTGCTGTTCTTGAACTTGGAGTAGTCGATACCCCGAACCTCCCACTGGGGTTTCTTGATGGCGTTGAGGATTTGATCCAGTTGCTCCTGATCCAATTTCACAGTCTGCGAACCTTCGCCTCCGCCCGCCTGTGAACAGGCGACTATCAGGCCCGCCGACAGCGCACCAAGCAGGAATGTCTGAATTCGATTCATAACGGCCGAAATATGCCGCCGAATTGTCCCCTGCCCAATCAAAAAATATCCCGCTAATAAAATTGAAATGGTCGGGCCGGGGAGATTTGAACTCCCGACCTTCGCACCCCCAGTGCGACGCGCTAACCAGGCTGCGCTACGGCCCGACGGATGGGCGCAGTGTACATCAGGCCCGCCGCGGATCAATCCTTTTCGAGCGCCTTCAGGATGATCGTCGTATAATCATCCGGCTGGTCATGCCCCGCAATGTGCACTCGGGCCGCCCGGTGCAGCGCATCCACCAACTCCTTCGCCGGCCGCCCTTGGTTTTCGCGCAGTAAACCCAGCACCCGTTCCCCGCCAAACAACTCCTGATCCGGTGAAAGCGATTCCTCCACCCCGTCCGTCATCAATGCCAGCAAATCCCCCGGCTCCAGTTGCATTGGCTCGCTCGCCTCATAATGTGCGTCCGGCCGCATCCCCAGCGGAATGCCCGTCCGCCTCAACTCCCGCTTCACCTCCCCCCGCGCATCCAGCCAAGGACAAGCCGCGTGCCCCGCGCTGGTGTAACGCAATTCCCCCGTATCCGGTCGCAACTGCACCATGATCAATGTCACATACCGCTCCTCGTCAATGTCTCCCGCCAGCACCCGGTTGGCCCGCGTCAGGATGTCGCCAATGTCCTCCAAGTGCAGCGCCAGAATCCGCAGGTATGCCCGCGTCTCCGCCATCAAGAGCGCCGGTCCAATCCCGTGCCCGGTCACATCTCCCACCACCAAGGCCAGCGATCCATCCTGCATGCGAATGTAGTCAAAGTAATCCCCACCCGTCTCCTCAGCCGGATGCGAGACCCCCGCCAGTTCGTATCCCGGCAAATGCGGCGACTCCGCCGGAAACAACCGCTGCTGAATATCGTGCGCGATTCGCATCTGCTCCGCCGCCGCCCGCAGGCTGGCCTCCGCGTCCCGATGCGCCGCACGGTCCCGCGCCTCCCGCACCTCCCGCTCCACAGCCGGCACCAGACGCGCCAGATTTCCTTTCATCAGGTAATCATGCGCGCCATCCTTCATGATGCGTACGGCTGTCTCCTCGCCAATGCCTCCGGAAATCACAATGAACGGCAGATCCCGCCCGCTCTCCTTTAACAGTCGGAGCGCCTCCGGCGCATCGAAATCGGGTAGATTGTAATCCGCAAGCACCACGTCGAACTGCCCCGTTTCCAGCGCGTCGTTCATTTCCGCTGCCGTCTCCACCCGCCGTTCCGCCACCTCGTAGCCACCGGATTTTAAAAGCCCCTCCAACACCTTCGCGTCCAGCTTGGAATCCTCGACAATCAACACATTGAGCTGGCTACTCATGACTCTCCCAGCAATTCCGCCGCCTTGGTCTTCAGGTCGGTCTCACGCATCAAAGACTCGCCGACCAGAATGGCACCCGCCCCGCAATCCCTCAACCGCGAGACATCCGCACGCGTGTGAATCCCACTCTCCGCCACCAGCAGGCCATTCCATCCCTTCAATTCCGCCGCCAACACCTCCGTGGTTCCCAAGTCCACCGTGAAGTCCTTCAGATTGCGATTGTTGACTCCAATCAATTCCGCATCGACTGCCAGTGCCCGCGACAACTCTTCCGCGTCATGTACCTCCACCAAGGCCGCCAGCCCGGCTCCTGTTGCCAGATCATGAAACCGGGCCAGCCGCGCGTCATCCAGGATCGCCACAATCAACAGCACCGCATCCGCCCCCCAATCCACCGCCTCCTCGATCTGGCGCTCATCAATCACGAAATCCTTTCGCAACAAAGGCAGCTCCACCACCGCCCGGATGGCCCGGAGATATTCCAGCGACCCCTTGAAGTAATGCGAATCCGTCAACACCGAAAGGCAACTCGCACCCGCCGCCTCGTATTCCCTCGCAATTGTCACTGGATCAAAATCCTCGCGAATAATCCCCGACGAAGGGGATGCCTTCTTCACTTCCGCAATCAACCCCACATCACCCGCACGCGGCGCACGCAGTGCCCCCAGAAAATCCCGCCGCCCCCCCGCCTTCACGCGCGCACGCAAACCCTCGGCCGTCACCTCTCCCACGGGCAGATGCTCAAGCTCCGTCACCTTGCGTGCAACAATTTCGTCCAGAATGCTCATTCGTCATCGTCCGCAACGACCCGCTTTGTCGGGCAACCCGCCTGCAGCCAGCCGTTCACAAACTCATCCAGCGCCCCATCCATCACCGCCGTCACGTTGCTCTGTTGAATACCCGTCCGCAAATCCTTCACCATCTGGTAGGGCTGAAAAACATAGCTTCGAATCTGGCTGCCAAATGACACGCTTCCCTTTTCACTGTAAAACCGGTCCATCTCCGCCTTCTTCTCGTCCTCGCGCTTGGCGTGCAGTTTGGAGAGCAACAGCTTCATGGCCGTCGCCTTGTTCTGGTGTTGGCTGCGCTGCGTCTGGCTGGCCGCCACCAAGCCCGTGGGGACATGCGTAATGCGCACTGCCGTCTCCACCTTGTTCACGTTCTGCCCTCCCTTGCCGCCGCTGCGGAAGGTATCAATTCGCAAGTCCGCCGGACTGACTTCAATCTCTCCCTCGCTCTCGATCTGCGGAATGACATCCACACTGGCAAAACTCGTGTGCCGACGCTTGTTCGAGTCAAACGGAGAAATGCGCACCAGCCGGTGCACTCCCCGCTCCGCCTTCGCGTAGCCGTAGGCATTATCACCGGTGATAAACACCGTCGCATTCTTGATCCCCGCCACTTCCCCGGGCAACAGATCCGCCACCTCCGCCTTCCAGCCACGCTCCTCCGCCCAGCGCTGGTACATCCGCAGCAACATGTTGGCCCAGTCACAACTCTCCGTCCCTCCCGCTCCCGAGTTGATGGATAAAATACAGTTACATTTATCCAGGGGATCCCCCAGCAGAGCCGCCAGTTCCAGCCGGTCCACCTCGGGCAAGAATCCGCCAAGCTCCCCCTCAACCTCGCCAGCAATCTCGCCCTGAGCGGTTTTCTCTTCCGCTTCCCCCAGTTCCACCAGCGTCTGCAAGTCCGCAAGCCGACCCTCCGCAACCACCAGTGGCTCAATCTTTTTCTTCAGGAACGAAACCTCGTCGATGACCTTTTGGGCTTTTTCACGATGATCCCAGAAATCCCCCGCAGCCATCTCTCCTTCCAACTCCGCGAGGCGCGACTGTACTTTGGGGACGTCAAAGAAACCTCCGCAACTTGGCGAGCCGTTCCTCTGCCTGCGTCAACTGGGCCTTGGCGGTGTCGAACATGCCGACATCTTTACGCCATGTCCGCCTCGCCTGCCGAGTCCTTTTTTGGCCGCCAACGTGCCGCCGCGAAAGCCCCACTGGCTAACACGCAGGCCCAACCCAGCCAATCCCCCGTCCGCTGGTGGAATGTTGCGCCGGCTCCAGCGGCATCCATGACCGGCAATTCCATAATCCTCACTCCTTTCTCATAAATGCTACCCTTCTCCAGACGATGAATCCGCCCACGCCAATCCACCCAGCATGTTAGTCCATTGTTCGTGCATCGAACCAGCGGCCGCCCTGTCTCAATCGCCCGAAACGCCGCCGCCCGCGCGTGCTGCCATTGCTGGTTGCTTTCCCCGAACCATCCGTCGTTTGTCAGGTTCAGGATGAAATCCGCTTCTTCCACCGCGGCCCGTCGCACTAGCGACGGCAGCACATCCTCAAAGCAAATCACAGGTGCCACCTTGACTCCGCCCAAGTCAAAAAGAACCGGGCCTTCCCCCGCCGTGAACGTGCCCACTGGAGCCAGTTTTTTAAGGAAAGGCAGCAACTCCCCAAACGGCACGTATTCCCCGAACATCACCAAGTGCTGCTTGCTATAGCTCGCCTGCAGCGTCCCATTCGCGTCCAGATGAAAACAACTGTTGCGCGCCATCCTCCGATTTCCTTGCCTATCCAGTACCGCTTCATCCGCGCCCACAATCATCGGCACTCCGAGTGTCCGGGCAAGTTCATCAATCGGATATAACTCAACTCCCCCATTGGCATCCCGCGTCGCCGACAACGGCGCTGAGGCCTCCGGCCAAATAATCACGTCCGGCTCCATCCGAGCCGCCTCGATGGTCAGTTCCCTCAGCAACTCCCAGCGCTCGATCATCCTTTCCCGGCTGCCATAGCTTTCCCAGATCACCTGCTGCGGAATGCTCGGCTGCACCATGGCAATGCGCACTGTACCGCGCGGCTTCAATTGTTTCTCCCATGCCTCAACCTGCCACCATGCCAGCCCCAGCAGCACCACCATGAACCCCAGCACTGGCCCGGCATCCAGCCCCATTCGCCGCCACCTTTCCCGGCCGCGCAAATGCACGCTGCCTGTTGTCGCCACCAGAAAACTCATCGAGCCCCATGCCACCAGCAGTGACACCCCCAGCACTCCCGTCAAGGACGCCACCAACGCCAATGGCATAAGGTCCAACTGTGAATGCGCGAGATAATTCCAGGGAAATCCGGTCAACAGCCACCCCCGCAACTGCTCCAAGGCTACCCACCCCAGCGCACACTGGAGCGGCCACAAAATTCTGTCTCTCCACGGCAGATGACGCAGGCGCAGCCACACCTCCGCCAAACCCGACACGTCACGAGCCGGAAAACGCCACCAGCAAAACCAGACCCACACCGCCGGGTACAAGGCGCAGTACGCCGACAACGCCAGCCACCCCGCCACGGCGCCCGGCGGATACGGGATCAGCAAAACCCAGTACAACGAAGAGAGCCCCTGTGCCAGCCCCGCCACGTAGCCCAATGCAAACACTCGTCGAAGCCGGGGGCCATGACAAAGCGCCACCAACAATGCCGGTGCCAGCCACCCCGCCAAAGCCAGTGCCGCGTGTGGAAACGCCAGCGTCCACACCAATCCCGCCAACACCGCCCCGCCCCACGGCTTTAAACGCTTAATGATGTCTCCTCCTTCCACCCGCCGCAGATTGCCCCATGCCGTGCGAAAGGCAAGGCCCGGCTGTTCACCGCTCTTTTGCCTTGCCGCCGCAGCTCGCCGACTTAAATTGAGCGCGCCCAATGCAATCCACCACTCTTGGCCGGAGCCGTTTCAAGACTTCCCGCCTGTCCTATGGCTGCTGGCGGCTCGCCGGCACTTGGGACAGCACGCGTGTCAAGCCCGCCGGACGCGCCAGTGGCGTCAACGCAATCA